>NZ_JBHLWK010000054.1:0-6415 GCF_042432915.1 Novosphingobium soli | reverse complement strand
TAATTTATGCTGCTTGCAGCCTTCTTTGGCCGGCGACAACAGTTGCCGCGCTCGCGGGTCTGCCGGTCGATACGAGCGACTTACTTGCCTGGGTTACAGGCCGGAGCCCTCCTCCTCGCCATAGCGAGGGCCTGAATGACCCTATGTCTGTCGCAGCACTCGCGCACTTCGTGCTGCTCGCACAGGAAGCAGAAGGCGATGCCGTGGCCAAGGCGACGCTCAACGCGCTGCGCCTGCTGCTCGACGATCGAGAGGAGGCACGGATCTGGGGCCGCGACGACCTCGTGCTCTTTGGATCGGCGTTTCGAGCGGCCAAGAGAAGGTTGGCCGAACCATATCCAGCCCCTACCCTTCTGGCAGTTGCAGAGCGCCTATTGGAGGTCCACGCAGAACTCGAGATCGCACCAGTCGGCGGTCGCTCCCTAGCGACGCTGGACGGGCGCCAGCTTATCGTCGATCCCCGAACCTTTGGCACGATCTGGCTGTTAGCCTGCCACCTTCCAGCAGCGCTCCTCGCCGCAGGATTTACCTCCCAGATCATTCCCTCTTTCGTGTGCCTTCCAAAGCTCCTCGGCCTCACTGCACGCGATCTTGCCGGTGACCTCGAAAAGCGCCTTGGAGACGCCGCGCTGGCTGGCCTGAAAGAACTTGATGCCGTTGAAAGGCTCGATGCCAATCTTCCCAAGGAGCTCGGCGTCACCCGGCGCAGTAAGCTCCCTGCCCTCATGCGACTAGAGGCAGCCTATCCGGGCATCCGCATCCCTGCGATCGCACGGCTTCTGAAGATATCGCCACAAGGAGCGGCGAAGCTTGCCAGCCAAGCGAGAGAGATGCGCGGCCACCCTTATTGAGGCCAGTGATTATCGAGAAGGTCGCGCAATGCGGCCTCGGCCTCCGCACGACTACCGCCGCCCTTGTGGAAGAGCGTCAGCGTCACGCCACGCCTGTCCTTTCCATCGACGCGAAGCAGAGCCGTGCCGCCAGGGCTATGCACGACCACGGAATCCGATCCTGTCCTCTTGGGGGCTTTTGCCGGCTTGGGTTCTTTCTTGCGCGCGGCGGCCGGGCCCACAACCGCGATCAGGGCGCGGATCGTCTCAGGAGCGTTGGCGGGCAACCCTTCGCTACCTGCCGCGCGTTCTTCGAACAGACGACGCGCCTCAGCGAGCACGCGCGAGCGATCATCGTCGGATTTCAGCACAGGCTTCAGACTGCCTATATGCGAGATCTTCAGTTCGAAAGGATCCGGGAAAGCCGCGACGACCGCTTCAGGCAATCTGGCGAGATCAAGATATCGGCTGACCCACGCCTCGGACTGGTTCAGCCGCCTCGCCATCTCTTTCTGGCTGCCGCCATAATAGAGGTCGAGTGCCTTGAGATAGTCCCGTGCTCGCTCCAGATCGCTCAGATCCTCGCGTGCCCGGTTCTCCAGATCGGAAATGCGAAATGCCTGCTCATCCGTCAGATCGCGCACTTCCACGAGGTAGCGCACTTCGGGGTGATTGTTCGCCCTTAACCACGACACCGACCAATGGCGGCGAGCCCCGCAGATGATCTCGAAATCATAGTCCGGCTCATCATGAATGCGCCGAACGATCGCGGGGACCTCCTGCTTGCCCTGCGCGAGGATACTCTCGATCAGATCGTCACACCGCTCACGGCTTAGTGCGCCATAGTCCCGATTATGTCGCTCCCAAATCCGGCAGCGCGCCGGATCGACGAGTTCCTGCGGATTATTCACCACCGCACCGGAAGCAAGTTCGGCCAAGCGGTTGTTGCGGCCACCAAGGACCCCTACTCCCAAACGCGGACCACGCTCCTGGCCTTCGGCGCTAGGCTCCACAGAGGACGCCAGATCACCTAGAAAACTCTTGTTCTTCGAACTCATTTTGCCCCCCTATTTGCCGAAATTGCAGGGCTGCAATTCTTGTCCATCACGCATACCCATCCTTGCGCAAACGGCTCAGATGGCTGGGCCAGGTCTTACGAATATCAAGCTCGATCTCGGCATTCACGCCATCGAGATAGGTCAGGCAGCGATCACGCACCGTCTTGCTCGTCATCGGTCCGTCCAGTTCGTAAACGGTCATCAGACGGGCGGTAGCGTTATCGATCTCGGCAGAATCCTTGAGCGGCGAGCGCACCATGGCGGTTCCGTAAACCTGCCGCATCAGGTCGAGCAGGCCCTTCTGCATCGATTTGCCCTCGTCCACCTTCGATGCCACGAAGCGCAGGAAGGATAGCTGCGGCGCGAGATCGTGCGTCGAGAGTTCCTGAATGGTCTCGTCGAGCATGGCGAGAAACGCTGCCGTCGAAGAGAAGTCCATCACGGTTGGCGGAACCGGCACCACCAGAGCGTTGGCTGCCCTGAGAACCGATAGGGAGATTGCTCCCAAGGCTGGCGGCGGATCGAGGATCACGACGTCGTAGAGATCTTGCACCGAGGCGATACCCTGCGCCATTCGATCGAGCAGAGCCCCCTGCCCCCGCGCCATGCGCGCCGCGAGTTCATATTCCGACTGGAAGAGACGCAGGTTGGCCGGGATCAGGTCGAGCCCATCGAAATGGGTCTTACGGATCGCATAATCGAGCGACTTGCGTTCGCCCTCTCGCAAATACGGATAGAGCGTGTCGTTTTCGTTCAAATCGAGATCAGGCACATAGCCGAAGAGGGTCGTTGCCGACGCCTGGCTGTCGCAATCAATCAGGAGGACACGATAGCCGCGGATCGCCAGATATTGCGCCATGTGGACCGAGACGGTCGACTTGCCGACACCACCCTTGAAGTTCTGGACCGCGATGACGGAACAGGGGTCGCTTGGATCGCGCCATGGCCGCGTTCCGAAGGCGCCACGCATGTCGTTCAACTGAGCAAGCGTGTATCCCATGCGCCGACCGCTCTCTGTCCGCGGAGGTGGCACAAGACGGCCATCGCTCTCGGCCTCGCGAATCGCTCCGGTCGTCCGCCCCACCAGATCGGCGGCCTTTCCGATCTGAAACGTCGGTTCTCGCCGCTCGTCGGCGCGCGCACTTCGAGCCGAGTTGCGCAGCTTTTCAAGGACAGAGGAAGACCGAGCAGCGAGCGACGCAACATCGAGTGTTTCCCCCATCCGCACTTCATCAATTGCGGACGCCATAGCTGCTCCTGTTAAAGTCTGGGGCATCCATGTTCGATTTTCACTTTTTGGTCAATATCCGCCCGAAATTTGACAGTTGGACCATGGAGACCGTCGGATTGCCAGCCCGTACTCCTATCCTGTCCTCTTGGGGGCTGTTCGACGCCTTCATTGCAGGAATTGCAGCCCTGCAATTTGTGCCAGACGCGCTTTCCGCCCGCAACCTGACTCGGTGGGGGCACAGGATCGATGGTAGCGTGACGTTCATCCTTGCGGGTCGCAAGTGACCGCGTTGATATGTGTCGTAATGAAAGAGAGCCTCACCCCCGCGCTTGCCCGACGCATCGCCCTTGCCGCCCAAGGTTTTGGTGAGGCCATGCCTTCTGTTGTCAGGGCTCACCATTTGCGACGTACTATCGCTCGGCTTGGTCTCCATCAGATCGACAGCGTCAACGTGCTGACGCGAGCACACTATCTTCCGGCCTATTCGCGCCTTGGTGTTTTTGATCCGAAGTTGCTGGAGGCCGACGCCTGGGGGCCTCTCCGATCGCGGCGGCTGTTCGAATATTGGGCGCACGAAGCGTCCTTGATCCCCCTACCCCTCCAGCCGTTGCTGCGATGGCGACAGGCAATGGCAGACGCCGGCGAGACTGGATGGAAAGGTCTGCGCATATTCGCTCGCGATCGGCGGGCGGACGCGCTCTCGATCCTGGAACGCATCCGCAACGAGGGACCACTCGCTGCATCCGATATTGAAAGTGGGAAGCGACGCGCAGGCTGGTGGGAGTGGGGTGACAGCAAGGTGGCGCTGGAGTGGCTTTTCTGGTCCGGCCACATCACCACTGCGACACGACGTGCGAGTTTCGAGCGAGTGTATGATCTCACCGAGCGCGTGTTGCCCCAGACGATCCTCGCTCTCCCCACTCCGGAACCTGCGGCAGCCAGACGCCAACTCATAGAGCACAGCGCGCGCGCCCTTGGCGTAGCAACGGCAAAGGATATGCGTGACTATTTCCGGCTTTCTCCAGCAGAGGCCCAGCCAGCTATCACGCAGCTTGAGGAGGAGGGCGTCCTTCAGCCCGTGAAAATTGATGGGTGGGACCAGCCAACATGGTTGCACCGAGAGGCGAGGCGTCCTCGCCGAGCACGCCATGCCGCCCTGCTAGCGCCGTTCGATCCATTGATCTGGGAACGCGACCGCGCGGAACGCCTCTTTGGCATACGCTATCGGATCGAGATATACGTCCCTGCGCCGCTGCGCACCTATGGATATTATGTCCTGCCGTTCCTGCTTGATGAGCAGATCGTCGCACGGGTCGATCTGAAGGCGGACCGGAAAGCGAAGGCGCTACTCGTTCAACAAAAGACGTTCGAGAGCGATGCGCCTGCTCATGCCGGCGAGGAGCTGGATGAGGCGCTCCGATCAATGGAGCGGTGTCTGGGTTTAGACCGTGTGATATTCGGCGATGCAGTGAGGGGCGTGTGACCGCCTGACCGATGCTGTGTGGCACAAATTGCAGGGCTGCAATTTGTGCTGTTATGGCCGGCCTCGCCGATTGAAAAAGGCTTCGCACCAGCCCTTCCAGGACTTTTCGAGTTTCGTACCGGACAGGGTGTTCAATCGAGCGCCCATATTGTCGCGATAGGCCTCGGCGATCATGTCGACGTCCCAGCCACCGCCGTAGCGCACTCCAATCTCACGAGCCGCCTCCTCGGTAGCCCCGAAGTGCAGCCGGCCTCGGGGGAACCGTGCCCACAATTCTGTACCGCTCGAGGACGCCGCATCCGAGCTTACCAGCGCAGCAGTTACCTTCTTCAGGACATTCGCCACGTCCGCGCCGTCGACGGTCGGACTGTGGGGAAGGGGACTATCGCTTGCCACAACCTTTTCGACGGTATCGTCGCGCCTGGCTTTCCGTCCCTTAGAATGACGCTCGAGTTCGTCGACCGTTGCTATTTGGGCCGGCGCATCCTTCGAGACGAACCGGAACTCGATCTCGATCACGGCACGGCCTCGCCGGATCTCTTGCCATTCGACGGTGAAGTGGGCGAGCTGGTCAATCTCTGCCTTGGCGACCGTCAGAACTTTGCGCCGTAGCTGAGCAAAGTCGGCATATTTGTCGGGGTCGATACCCAGCGCCGCGCGCAAGCCCACCATATCGACTTTCCAAACGGGTTGCCGTCGGTGGAGACGAAGGGCGCCCTCTTCGTACAGCTTCAGGGCGTAGGCTGACCTGAACCCCAGCACGGCCTGGCGGTTCATCACCGCATAAGTTTCGGATTCCTGGATAAGCCGACGGGCGTCAGGCGTGAACTGCCACTCGATCCAGCCCGTTTCCTTGTCGTTATCCTCGACCTCTTCCCAAGACGCCTGAATGAGGTTGAAACGCTTCGTGGCGCGCTTTCCGCGCCATGATTTGTCATCCTCTGCGAAGAGCGTTCTGTGCAGCTCTTCAAGCATATCAACAATGCGTTCGTTGCCCTTGTGACCGCGACGGATGTCCGACTTTCGCATACGATGCGTCGTGTCTTGCCAGGCATCTCCGCCCGCGGTCAGGATCATGAGGGCGAGGAGGCGGGAAGCGGTCAGACTGAGCGATTGCCCTTTGACGAAGCGGACCTCGACGAGGCGTCCGGGTTTGGCGAACTCGTCACCGCCTTTGCGAGCGAGCGCAGCAGCCACGCGCATCGAACGGGCGGCCGAAGTCTCTTCGCCGCCTTCATCGTCTACGCTTTCCGCTGGCACTCCCATGGGATTCACCTCACACTGCCTTGGAAACTGCCTGTCCTGACCTCATTCGTCAAGTCAGGTCAGGTTATACCCGTCTGGAGGCCCCCAAGAGGTCAGGATAGTTTTGCCGTACGAATCAGACATTGGGCCTGTGATTCCGCCGAGTCGCGATTGTCCGCCGGATCGTGTGGAACAGCAGCCAAAAAGCGCCTAGAAACGCATAATATGGACACGATTCTGACTGCCCCCCAAGAAGACAGGATGATCCCCAAGACGTCAGGATAGAGCCCCCGCCAAGACAGGTTATATCCCCCGTGAAGTCAGGCAAAAGCCCCCACGAGGTCAGGTAAGACGCTGATTCCGTCTATAGTTTCAAACAGATAGCGGCCCTGAATCATAGAATCATTAGAATCTTAGAATCACCCCGACGCTGCGCGCCGGGCGTTTTTATAGATGGGGTTTTAGGAAGGAAGTGATTCGGTAGTGCCCGATGGCCAGCGGCAGCAGCTATCGCACACCCAGATCCCGTTTGTTGATTGCCACTGAGAAGTGACCCGGGGTTTCCATT
>NZ_JBHLWK010000053.1:0-3277 GCF_042432915.1 Novosphingobium soli | reverse complement strand
GGCAGGCGGAACGCCCTCGTCGAGCATCATCGCGAACATCGCGTCTTCGTCGATGGTCGGCGTCATGTCCTCCATGGCGAGATTGGCACGCGCTTCCGCTACGTCCTCCCGCCAAAGGGCGATCTGCTCGGGGGTGCCGCGCTGGAAATCCATCTGGCGGATGCGCTCGCGCAACGTCTCAAGATCGATCTGGGCCATCGCGTCATCCTTTCTGCTCTTAACCCTACGCCTTCCAAGGCGACTCCTCAACAAATCATGTGTGAGCGAGGCGGATGCGCGCCGTGATCCGCGCTTGGTTGAGCGCGGATCGCCGGATCGGGGCCGTTAATACTCGCTCGCCAGCATGACCGTCAGAACGCGCGTGGTCTGCTGCGCATCCCACGGTGCTTCGCTACCATAGGTCAGCGTGTTGTCGTAGTAATCCACCTTCCAGAAAACCGTCTCGGAAATGGCCGTGCCATCGCTCGGCCGCTCTTGCGACCATTCACCGCTCGCTAGGCGATAGACCGCGCCGAAATCATGCTCACCATAGGGGTCGTTGTCGCCGTCAAACTTGGTAAAACCGACGATCGCCGATACGGCCTTGAAGCAATCCGCATCGGGGAGGGCAAGAAAGCCCTGCGTGACGTTGGCGCACGACGTGACGCCGGGGCTCTGACGCGCTGCGTCATTCAGGCGGCGGATGGTGTCGAGTTGTTCGGGGCTATACATCGCTGATCCTCCTTCTGGCAGGCCGCAAGGCCGCTCGGCCTCACGGCCCTGCCTGTCCGGCGAGGACGGGATGGGGAGGGGGAGCGAGAATCTACCGCTGGCGCGGGCGATCCGCTCTAGCGCGGCCGGCGCGACGCGACGGGCGCCGCGCTTGGCGGATTACACGGGCGGTCGATTGTCGTTCGGGAACGAAAGGGCGGCGCCCTTGGTGTTCCCCTGGCGCCGATCGCGCGCAGCGCGAGCGGTGAACGATACGCGGTGCGGATCTCCGCACGGCATTGTCGCGCGCAAGCGCGTCCCGTCAGGAGGGCGCGTTGCGTGCGTCGCGAGCGGCGATCACCAGCTCGACGATGCGCGGCTGATGGTCTGCTGGCACCGGAGCCGTTCGAGGCGGCCTTTACCCGGTTTTCTGCGGCTTTTGCCGGAGTGTTGAAGGGCGTGGTGGCGATTGACGGCAAGGCTTTGCGCGGCGTTTATGAGCGCGGTCGCAAGGCTGTGCCCCTCCATCTGGTCAACATATGGGCGGCCGAAGCCCGATTGGTGATTGGTCAGCGCCTGGCGCCCGGCCGCAACGAGGTGCTCGGTGCGCAGCAGGCCCTTGCACGGGACTGTCAGGAATTTCGTGTGCGGCGAGGCGGTTGACCATCAGGCCGTCATGGCCCTGATGAAACGTTCGCCGAAGAGCACGGCAAATTGCGCCTTCGCCATGTTCCACTCACGCGGCGGCATTTTCCACTCTTTTTCCGATCGGTTCAAGATCAGATAGAGGAGCTTGGTGGCGGCCTCATCATTGGGGAAATGCCCCCGGGCACGAACAGCGCGGCGGAGCTTGGAATTGAGGGCCTCTATCGAATTTGTCGTATAGACGATCCGTCTGACCTCGTCGGGAAAGGCGAAAAATGGGATGACCTCGGGCCATGCCCGGCGCCAGCTCTGGCCGATGGCGGGATAACGCTGTCCCCAGAAGCTGGCTTCGAACGCTGTCAGGGCTTCTTCGGCGGTCGCAGCATCAACGGCCCGATAGATGGCCTTCAAGGCCGTTCCGAGCGCCTTGCGATCTTTCCACGCCACGAAATCCATCGAGTTGCGCAGCAGATGGACAATACAGGTTTGGACCATCGCTTCGGGGAAGACGGCGGTGATGGCGTCTGGGAAGCCCTTCAGGCCATCGACGACGGCCAGTGATATCCTCGACGCCGCGGTTGCGCAGTTCGTTCATGACGCGCAGCCAGAATTTGGCCCCTTCATTCTGTTCCAGCCACAAACCAAGGACCACCTTGGTGCCGTCGGCCATGACGCCCAGGGCAATATGGATCGCCTTGTTGCGGACCATGCCTTCGTCGCGGATCTTGACCCGGATTGCATCGAAGAAAACCAGCGGATAGGCTGAGTCCAGCGGGCGTTGTTGCCAGGCCGTGACCTCCTCCAGCACAGCGTCCGTGATCGTGCTGATCAGGTCGGGTGAGGCCTCGATGCCGTACAGTTCGCGCAGATGCCCGGTGATCTCACGGGTACTCATGCCGCGCGCGTACATCGAGATGATCTTGTCATCAAAACCGGGGAAACGGCGCTGATATTTTGCGATCAGCTGCGGATCGAAACTGCCCGCCCGATCACGCGGCACCTCGATCTCGATCCGTCCCCCGTCGGTCGTCACCGTCTTGCGGCCATAGCCGTTCCGGCTGTAGGTCCCTTGCTCCTCCTGGCCAAGATGGTGATCCATCTCCGCATTGAGCGCCCGTTCGGCAAATGCCTTCTTCAATGTATCGAGCAGGCCGCCCTGGCTGAGCGCTGCTGCTGCGTCAGTGCCGGCCAGCAGTTGATCGAGAATGTCGTTGGGTATCGAGGGTTCTTTCCGTCGTGACATATTGGGTCTCCTTGTTGCCCATTATGCCTCGCCGCACACGAAATTCCTGACAGTCCCACGCAGGGGCGTTTGTCGCCGGACTTCGTGCACAGATGACCGAAGCGCTCGGCGCGCTGAACCGGAAGATGCCGCGCAATGCCAAGGTGCGACTTCGACAGCAGGGCAAGAACCGGATTTCGATCACACCGTTCGAGCCGCTGCCGGCAGCGCTCAATCTGGAGGCTATCAAGACAGAACTCGAACGGCGCTGGCCGATGACGGACCTGATCGACGTGCTGATGGAGACCGCCCGGCAAACCGGATTCCTCGATGAGTTCACGGCGTCGGGCGACCGGGTCGTTATCGATGCCGATACACTCCGCCGGCGTCTTGTCCTGTGCCTCTACGGTCTCGGCACCAATGCCGGCCTGAAGCGGGTCAGCACAGGAACGGAGGCCGCGAGCTATGCCGAACTATTGCACGTCCGGCGTCGCTTCATCCACAAGGAGGCGCTGCGCAGCGCAACCGCGTTGGTAACCAACGCGATCCTCGCGACGCGCGACCAGCGCATCTGGGGTGAGGCGGGGACCGCATGCGCGTCGGATTCCACGAAGGTCGGTGCGTGGGATCAGAATCTGATGGCGGAATGGCATGTCCGCTACCGCGGCCGTGGCGTCATGATCTACTGGCACATGGAGCGCCAGGCGACCTGCATCTACT
>NZ_JBHLWK010000052.1:0-2471 GCF_042432915.1 Novosphingobium soli | reverse complement strand
GTATCGCTCCGGTGAGGGCCGCCTTGCGGTGATTGGCTGATATTTCGAGATGGCACCGGTGCAAGCGCTGGTGTTTGCACCGGTACTAGGGACGGTGCGATGAGTCAGATCACGGTAATTTCAGGCCCGGAGCGGCGGCGGGTGTGGACCGACCAGCAGAAGCGCGAGTTGGTCGCTGCGGTTTCGGTGCCCGGCGCGAACGTGGCGGAGATTGCCCGCCGTGCTGATCTTCGGCCGAACCAGATCTACAGATGGCGGCGGCAGATGGGTCAGGCAGTGCAGAGCTTTGCAGAGGTGCAGGTGCAGCCCGATCCAGTGCCGGTGATCGGATCGGCGATCATCGTGGAGTTCGAGCGGGCGATCGTACGCATCCCCGCTGGCGCATCACCTGGGTTGGTGTCGGCAGTGCTGCGGTCGGTCAAGCCGTGATCCCAGTTCCCTCTGGCGTCCGGATCTGGATCGCGACCGGGCATACCGATATGAGGAAGGGCATGCGATCCCTGGCCCTGCAGATACAGCAGAGTTTCAGGCGGGATCCCCATGCCGGTGATCTCTATGTCTTCCGAGGGCGCCGTGGCGACCTGTGCAAGATCCTGTGGCATGATGGCATTGGCATGTCGCTCTATGCCAAGCGCCTGGAGCGCGGGAAGTATATCTGGCCATCGGCTGTAGACGGGGTGATTGCCATCTCCGCCTCCCAGTTGGCTTGCATGCTGGAGGCGATCGACTGGCGTAATCCGCAAGCAACCTGGCGGCCGACACTGGCCGGATAATCGATGTCGAAGAGCTAAAAATCTAGAGATTCCGGTGCTTTTCTGCTATGCCTTTGGGCATGGGTGACGCGGCGCAAGCAGAGATCCGGAGCCTTCGCGCGCAGCTTGCCGCAGCCCAGGCGGTCGCCGCTGAAGTGGCCCGGATCAAGGCGATCAACGCAGACCTGGAAGCCCGCAATGCCCTTCTCGAACTGCAGAACGAGAAGATGCGTCGTACCCTTTTTGGCCAGCGATCCGAACGCACGCGCCATCTGCTCGACCAGATGGAACTGACCTTCGAGGAGTGCGAGACCGCTGCCAGCGAAGATGAGCTTCTGGCTGCCCTGGCAGCGGCGAAGACCAACGTCGCACCGTTCGAGCGCAAGCGGCCCGCCCGCAAGGCCTTGCCCGAGCATCTGCCGCGCGAGCGCGTCGTCATCGCCGCGCCCGATGCCTGCCCCTGCTGCGGCTCGGAACGGCTGTGCAAGCTGGGTGAGGATATCACCGAGACGCTTGAGGTCGTGCCGCGACAGTGGAAGGTGGTTCAGACCGTGCGGGAGAAGTTCTCCTGCCGGGATTGTGAGAAGATCACCCAACCGCCGGCGCCGTTCCATGTGACGCCCCGTGGGCTATTTGGCCCCAGCTTCCTGGCGATGCTGCTGTTCGAGAAGTTCGGTGCGCATCAACCGCTTAACCGCCAGCGTGACCGCTATGCCCGCGAGGGCGTGGACCTGAGCCTTTCGACCCTGGCCGATCAGGTCGGCACCTGCACCGCTGCGCTGATGCCACTCTATCTGTTGATCGAGGCGCATGTCCTGGCCGCGGAGCGGCTGCATGGCGACGATACCACGGTGCCGGTGCTGGCCAAGACCAAGACCGATACAGGCCGGATCTGGACCTATGTCCGGGATGATCGACCTTTTGGCGGACCGGCACCGCCCGCAGCGATCTTCCATTATTCCCGCGACCGGCGGGGCGAGCATCCTGTGGGCCATCTGCGCAGTTGGAGAGGCATTCTTCAGGCCGATGCCTATGCCGGCTATAACGCCCTGTTCCATGGCGACCGCCTGCCGGCGCCGCTGACCCGCGCCCTTTGCTGGAGCCACGCGCGCCGTTATTTCTTCGAGCTGGCCGATATCGCCGCGCAGCTCAAGAAGCGCCGCAAAAAGGCCGCCATCTCGCCGCTGGCCGTAGAAGCGGTCCGCCGTATCGACGCGATCTTCGACATAGAGCGCGCCATCAACGGCAGATCCGCCCAGGAGCGTCTCACCCTTCGGCAGGAACTCAGCGCACCGCTGGTTGCCGATCTGGAAGAATGGATGTGCGACAACCGGTCGAAGCTATCGAAGAACAGCGATGTGGCCGAGGCCATGGATTATATGCTCAAGGCGTGGCCTGCCTTCACCGCATTCCTCGACGATGGCCGCATCTGCCTGACGAACAACGCGGCGGAACGGGCGCTTCGAGGCATAGCCCTGGGCAGAAAATCATGGCTCTTCGCTGGTTCAGATCGCGGCGGCCAGCGCACCGCCTTCATGCTGAGCCTCATTGGCACGGCGAAGCTCAACGACATTGATCCGCAGGCCTGGCTCGCCGACATTCTCGCGCGCATCGCCGACATCCCCCAGAACCGTCTCCAAGAACTGCTTCCCTGGAATTGGCGAGCCGCCGAATATCAACGCGAAGCCGCCTGATCCGCGGTTCTCACCGGATGCTTAC
>NZ_JBHLWK010000051.1:0-2042 GCF_042432915.1 Novosphingobium soli | reverse complement strand
TGTTGATTGCCACTGAGAAGTGACCCGGGGTTTCCATTGAGAAGTGACCCGGGTGGGTGTGGTTTATGTGCTGCCGTTGAACGGCGGGTTCAAGATGCTGGCTTCTCCTTTCTGGCTTTGGGTGCAGCGGTGCTGGCGCGGAAGCGGAAGCTATCGTTCCCGGTTTCCAGAATGTGGCAGTGGTGAGTGAGCCGGTCGAGCAGCGCGGTGGTCATCTTGGTATCGCCGAACACACCGGACCATTCGCTGAAGCTCAGGTTGGTGGTGATGACGACGCTGGTGCGCTCATAGAGCTTGCTGAGCAGATGGAAGAGCATGGCGCCGCCCGATGAACTGAAGGGCAGGTAGCCCAGTTCATCGAGGATGAGCAGGTCGAGGCGTAGCAGGCGCTCTGCCAGCAGGCCGGACCGGTTCGAAGTCTTTTCCTGCTCAAGCGCATTGACCAGATCGACCGTGGAGAAGAAGCGGACCTTTTTACGGTGATGCTCGACAGCCTGGACGCCCAGAGCAGTAGCGATATGGCTTTTGCCGGTTCCGGGTCCGCCAATGAGCACGACGTTGTCGGCGTTTTCCATGAAGTCGCCCTGATGAAGCTGGCGCACGAGAGCTTCGTTGATCTCGCTGGCAGCAAAGTCGAAGCCAGCCAGATCCTTGTACGCCGGGAAGCGGGCCGCCTTGATCTGATAGGCGATGGACCTGACCTCACGTTCGGCCATCTCTGCCTTCAGGAGCCCAGCCAGCATCGGCAAGGCAGCATCGAAGGCGGGCGCACCCTGCTCGATCAGTTCGTCTGCGGCCTGAGCCATGCCGAACATCTTAAGGCTGCGCAGCATGACGATGACCGCAGCGCTGGCGGGATCATGACGCATGGCGGATCTCCCTGAGCGTGTCATAGCGAACGACATTGGCTTCGGGCTCCTGCGTCAGGCGCAGCGCCTGAGGCGCATCGATCGGCGAAGCTGGAGGCGCCTTGCCATCGATAAGGCGATGCAACACGTTAAGAACGTGGGTCTTGGTGGCGACACCGGCTTCCAGAGCCAACTCGACCGCGCTTAACACAGCCTGCTCGTCGTGATGCAGAACAAGAGACAGGATCTCGACCATCTCCCTGTCGCCGCCTGGGCGCTTGAGCAGATGACTTTGCAATTGTCGGAAGGCTTCGGGCATCTCGAGAAAGGGGGCGCCATTGCGCAAGGCACCGGGCTTGCGCTGGATCACCGCCAGATAATGCCGCCAGTCATAGATTGTGCGTCCCGGCTTGTGATGGGAGCGGTCAATGAGCCGGGCATGTTCGCACACGATCTGGCCTTCGGCCACAATGACAAGGCGATCCGGGTAGATCCGCACGCTAACCGGCCGGTTCGCGAACGAAGCAGGCACGGAATAGCGGTTGCGGTCGAAGGCGATGAGGCAGGTTGGCGACACGCGCTTGATCTGCTCGACAAAGCCATCGAAGGGCCGGCCTAACGGCATCAGGCAGGAAACTTCCTCGGCATGCACATCGGCCACGGTGCCGGGCATGACACCATGCTGGATCTCACCCCATTGGGCAGTGCACTGTTCTTCCAGCCAGGCGTTCAACTCAGCCAGATCGCGAAAGCTGGGCATCGGTTGCCACAACCGACGTCGAGCGTCCTGGACGTTCTTCTCGACCTGCCCCTTCTCCCAGCCTGAGGCCGGATTGCAGAAATCGGTCTCGAACAGATAGTGGCTGGCCATGGCGGCAAACCTCGCGTTGACCTGTCGTGCCTTCCCGGTCCCGATCTTGTCGACAGCGGTCCTCATATTGTCGAAGATGCCGCGCTGGGGCACGCCGCCCAGCACCCGGAACGCCTGCGTGAGCGCGTCGAACAGCATCTCATGGGTCTGGAGCAGATAGGCTCGCACAATGAAGGCGCGGCTATGCGCTAGCTTGGTATGGGCAACCTGCAGCTTCGTGGGCTTGCCGCCCAGCACGGCGTAATCCTCGCTCCAGTCGAACTGGAACGCCTCGCCAGGCTGAAAGACCAGAGGTACGAATGTCCCACGCCCACTGGTCTGAT
>NZ_JBHLWK010000050.1:0-1833 GCF_042432915.1 Novosphingobium soli | reverse complement strand
AGGTTGTGCTCTACCCCTGAGCTACGCCCGCTCTGGCGCTTCGGAAAATCCGCTGCTCGAAAGCGGCGGGTCCGGGGTGGAGGCGCGCCACTAGCAGCGGTTCGGCAGGGCCGCAAGAGGAATCCGCAAGAAAAATCCACCAGCCCGGCCGCGCCCCGAAGCGAACGCATTGTCCCTTCACAAACCGCCCGCGAAGGCCGATCTAGAGAGCCGATCAGCAGCACGCATCCAGAGTAAGGGAGCAAGAACCTTGGCCAGCATGGGTCTCAATCTCGACGAACAGAAGGCCGTGGACCGGTTCCGCAAGGCGGTGGCCGAGCCTTCGATGACCCAGCTGGTGATCCTGGACTTCTGGGCCGAATGGTGCGGACCCTGCAAGGCGCTGACCCCGGTGCTCGAAAAGGTGGCGGCGGAATACGCGGACAAGGGCGTCGTGCTCGCCAAGGTGAACGTCGACGAGGAGCAGTTCATCGCCTCGCAGTTCCAGGTCCGTTCGATCCCGACGGTCTACGCGATCTTCCAGGGCCAGCCCGTCGCCGACCTCACCAACGCCCGCACGGAATCGCAGCTCAAGTCGATGCTCGACCAGATCCTCGCCAAGCTGCCGGTGCAGCCGGGCGGCGAGCCCGAGCAGGACCTTGCCCCGCTGATCGCGATGGGCGAGGACGCGCTGGCGGGCGGCGACGGCGAACGGGCCGCCGGCATCTTCATGCAGATCCTCGACATGGCACCCGACAACGCCGAAGTCCTTTCGGGGCTGATCCGGTCCTTCGTGGCGGCCGGGCGGCTCGAGGAGGCCGACCAGGTGCTCGATTCGCTCGGCGAGCCGCTGTCGAGCGATCCGCAGGTGGACCGCGCGCGCAAGGCGCTGGCGCTCGCCAAGGACAAGCCGGAAGACAGCGAACTGGCCGCCCTGCGCGCCGCCGCGGCCGAGCGCCCGGCCGACATGGACGCGCAGCTGGCGTTCGCGGGCGCTGCCTTCGCGGCGGGCGAGCGTGACACCGCCGCCGAGACGCTGCTGCGCATGATCGCCTTCGACCGCGAGTGGAACGAGGGCGCCGCCAAGGCCAAGCTGCTGCAGATCTTCGAGGCGATCGGGCTCGAGGACCCCTGGGTTTCCGCCACGCGGCGCAAGCTCTCGACTGTCCTGTTCGGCTGACCACGCCCTTGGCGCGCATCACGATCTTTCCCCTGCCCGGTGCGGTGCTCTACCCCGGCCTGCAACTGCCGCTGCACATCTTCGAGCCGCGCTATCGCGCCATGGTGAGCGATGCGCTGGCGCGGGACCGGCGCATCGGGATGATCCAGCCGCAGCGCGCGGCGGAGGGCGCGCCGCTGTTCTCGGTCGGCTGCCTGGGGCGCATCGGCGACGTCGAGGCGCTGGAGGACGGCCGCTTCAACATCGTGCTGGAAGGCGAGACGCGCTTTCGGGTGCTGCGCGAACTGAACGTGACCACGCCGTTCCGGCAGGTCGAGGCCGAGCTCCTGGGCGAGCGCGACGAGGTGCTCGCCCCCATCGAGCGCGCCAGTTTCGAGCGGGAGGCGCGGCGCTTCGCGGAGGCGCAGGGCTACGTGGTGGACTGGGAACAGGTGGGCCGGCTCGACGATGCCTCGCTCATCAACGGGGTTTCGCAGATCGCGCCGTTCGATCCGGCGGCCAAGCAGGCGCTGCTGGAGGCGGCGGGGCTGGCGGCGCGGTGCGACCTGCTGGTCCAGCTGATGCAGTTCTTCGGCCGCACCGGGGACGGCGACGAGGACGGCACCACGCTGCAATAGCGCCCGGTTAGCACGCGGTTAGAGCGTGATCTTGTTTGAGTGAATCGTAAGGGGGAT
>NZ_JBHLWK010000005.1:0-107636 GCF_042432915.1 Novosphingobium soli | reverse complement strand
CAGCCAATCACCGCAAGGCGGCCCTCACCGGAGCGATACTTCGGACGTGCCCGTGATGAACGCCACATCGAGTTGGAGCTGGCGGACCGCCGCCACATGGACCGACGGATTGCCCTCGATCAGCTCGACCGCCACCCGCGGGTGCTCGTCGTCGAGCGTCTTCATCAACTCGAACAGAAAGCCCGACGCCAGCGATGAGAAGATTCCAACCTTGATGATTCCGTCCTCGGATCGGCCGATCGCGGCGACGTCGTTGAAGCCAAGCTCAATCTGCTGAAGGGCGACGCGGACGCGGCGAAGGAAACGCTGCCCTGCCACCGTGAGCGAAACCCCGCCGGGATGGCGGTGGAACAGGGAAGCGCCAAGCCGATCCTCAAGATCTCGGATGCGCCGGCTCACGGCGGACTCCTGGATGTTCAGAAGGGCGGCCGCCTTGCGAAAACTCCCCTGCTCGGAAGCGGTGACAAAGTATTGGATATGACGCAACCTGAGCATAGCGGGGCCACCTTCCTCCTATTCTGCCGAGCAGAAAGTTACATCACGGCGAATCCCCCACTCCTGAACAAATATAGTTTCAGTCCACGCGACCACCCACCATTGCTATGCTCTCATTCGACAGACTTCTCTATGAATCCGAGGGTATTGGCGTTCTCCACCAGAGTCCTCACTTTGGCGCGATCCAGACCGCCAGGCACATCGGCCTCGATCTCGAGCTTCAACTTCACGCGACTGCCCGGAAGCGTGGTGAGCTGCTCGACGATCGCCTCGACAATCTGATGAATATCCCGCGCCGGCCGCTCCGGTGAGATCATCACGGCGCCGGTGAAGCGCGTCGGATTCTTCTCCGTCGGCGGTGTCACCGGCCCGCCGCCTACATCGTGTCCGCCGGGCGTCGGCGTGCCGCCATCAGGGCTTCCAGGTGCGTCCCCAGGGCCAGGTTGCACCGGCGGCGGACGGTGCGCCTCGGCCTCATTCGGTTTGATGATGACGCTGTCGCTGTCGATGACCACGGGCGCGTTGCCCGCACGTTCGATCGCGAGCCCCAGATAGGTGCCCGTCTTTTCGTCCCACCGCTCGGCATAGGCGAAAGGACCGGGCAACATGCCGCTGATCGCCGCCTGCACAGCCTTCACCAGGACGTCCTGCCCTTTCAGGCGCGGCAGGTAGATGTAGCGATTGAGATATTCCCGCAGATCCTTGAGCGACAACCGCGGCTTGTCGTTCCAGATGTATTTCTGGAGATCACGATCGAGACGCGACGGCCCCAGCTCGGTCAATAATCCCTCTTCGGCGACGAGCTTCTTGCTCGCCCGTCCCAACAGCCCGTCCTGCGCCGGAACCTTGCCGGAGACCCATTCGACATCGGCCTGGGCATTCTCCTGGGCCGGGTAGTGCAGATAGCACCACGCCTCTTTCAGGCGCGTCTTCATCGTCTCGTTGGCTTCGGCCAGTTTCGCCTTGGCGAGCGCGCTGTCGCTCTGGGTGAGGTTCAGGCGCTCCGTGTCGCGGACGATCTCGCCCCAGGCCAACGATGCACGCACGGCGTCTTTCAGGTTGTCGAGCTGGCGCGAATCCGCCGCGATAAACACCAGCATGTTGCGATAGACGCGCGGTGTGGTGCCGCGCTGCATCAGCATATCCTTGGCCTCAGTCAGTGCCTCCGAGGTGTCGCGCCCATTGTGCGGATACGCCACCCCCAGCACCACGGCCCGCACGCCTCCGGCTTCGTCGGGAACTTCGGCCGACGAGGCTGGCGCGACCTGCACGGCGTCGAAATGACCGCGATCGGCGAGGCCGTTCACATATTTCCCGAGTTCCGCGTCGATCGTCACGTCGACCAGTGCCGCCTCGATCTGCGCCGCCTTGTCCGCCGCGATGCGGTTGAGGCTCGCGGACATCGAATACCAGTAACGGCCAAGATCAGCGTGCATGAACTTGGCCTGGTTGGTCAGCCGCCTCAGCGCGTCGCCGAATATCGCGGGACGCTCGCCGGGCTGCACGACGCCAAGATTGATCTGCTTGTCGTCGAGGCCAGTGTTCTGCTGCTGATGCGTCGGCGCTGTGCCCATGAAGATCGCGCGCGCGACGCGCCGGGTCGCCGAATAGCGGTTCAGGTTGGGCGCGGACTGATCGATCTTGTAGGGCGTGGACGTCGTGCCATCGACATCTCCTGCGATGATCGACTGCCAGCTAACCTCGAGATAATGCAGCAATTCCGGCTCCACGCGCGGCGAACTCACCGCAACACTGCCGGGCATAATCATCACCGACGGATCGGCGCTCATCCAAAGCTCGTGAATGGCCTGCGCCATCAGACGCAGCACGCCGCGGGTCCGCTGGAATTTTTCGAGCGAACCCCAGCTCGTATAGAGCTGATCGAATAGCTCGGGATGGATTGGATAAGCCTTCTCCAGCTTGCGCCGATAGTCCTCGTCGGCGCAGCCCTGCGGGAAATCGTTCGCGTTCTCCCGATAGAGCTTGGCGAACTGCTTCAGCGTGTTGTCGCGGTGATGGAACTTGTCGCCGGGAATGTCCTTGAAGAGCCGCCGCCGGACGATCTCATAGCTCTCTTCCTGGCTCGCCGGCCGCCACGAGGATTCCACCCGGCTGAAGGTCTGCTTGAGGCGCGCCAGCGCTTCCTGACCGCCTTCACCACCCACCTCGATCTGCGAGGCCGGCAAGGACGCGACCAGTAGCGTGCCGGGGCTGGCCTTGACCGCCTCGGTCAGCGACTGGACGAAGGACAGGTTCGCATCGAAAGACCCGGACGGCAGCCCCTCGACCTTGTAGATTTGCCGCAGATAGGCGACCCATTCGTCGATCAGGATCAGGCACGGCGCATACTTCTTGAAAAGCGCCTCAAGCAGGTTCGAGCCTGGCGCGATGCCGCTGGCGTCATTCTCCGCCACCATCGCGTAGGCGTCGGCGCCGCCGAGCTGCCAGGCGAGTTCACCCCAGGTCGTGCGGATTTTCCGGTCGCCCTCGGCGTGGAGCACGTCCTGCGGCCCCCGCGATGTGCCGACGAGCACGGCGCGGTTTATACCCTGCGGCACGCTGAGCCCCTGCTTTTCGAGCAACTGGTCCACGCCGGAGAGGTCCTGCACCGGCGTCGGCCCCGCCATGTGATAGAGGGCCAACATCGAGTGCGTCTTACCGCCGCCGAAGTTGGTTTGCAGTTCGACGACCGGATCGCCGCCGGTGCCGGACAGCCGCTTCGCGGCCCCAATCAACAGCGCGCTCAAACCTTCCGTCAGATAGGTGCGGCTGAAGAACTGGCGCGGGTCGCGGTATTCCGGTGGCGCGCTGCCCGAATGCACCTTGGCGAGGTCGGCCGCGAACTCGGCCTGCTGGAACTCGCCGGTGGCGACATCCTGGTGCGGCTCGACCACCTCGCGCCACGGCAGAAGCCCCGCCACCGTCTCGACCGAGATTTCGAGGCGCTGGGTTTTCCGCCGCTCCTCATTGCGCTGAAGCTCGGTGAACTTCGTGCGCAGGATGGTGTCGCGCATCTTGCCGAGCTGCTCGGCTGTCTCCCCGGCGCTGATCGCCTCCATCAGGCGGCGCATGGAATCGAGCGCGCGTTCGGCGTCGTCGTAGGTGAAGGTCTCATTGTGCGAGAGCTTGTTGCGGACATCGCCCAGTTCATTGACCAGCGAGCGTTCGGCGCGGCCGAGAACTGCCTTGAACGCCTCGCTCCAGAAGCGGTCCATCGCGTTGAACAGCGCGGCCTGGTCCCAACCGACCTCGCCGTTGCTGTTGGGGCGCAGGCTCGGCAGCTTCTCCAGAACCTGGACTTGCCAGTGCCCCTTGAGCGAACTTTCCAGCCTCTTCTCCACGAACGGAATGAGTGCCGCCGGAAGCAACTCCATTCCTTCAAACACATATTGGCGCGTGCTTTTTGCCACGTTCGCTCCCCCCTCAGATGTCCAGCTTGATCTGGCGATCACCGACGGTGTCGTGGATCGCCGCGGCCTGCCGCGTCAGTTCGGTCCAATCGGTGACGAGCGCGTTGTAGGCCGTGGCCTCTTGGCGGTCCTGCCGCCGCTTGTCGCTGATTTCGTACAGGACGTAGGCCAGATCCTTCACCGCCTCGGCCTTGTCGCTCCCGAACTTCTTCAGGAGCAATGCCGTATCATGCGACAAGCCATCCAGTTGATGCTGACGCACGAGATACTGGCAGCATTCCCACACGGTAAGATGGCGGTCGGTTTCGGGATCCCACTCCTCGTCCAATTCCTCCCGTTTGTAGATGCGGACCCGTCCGGCCGACGATTCCACGATGCCAGCATGGCGCACGTCGTCCACTGAGATGCCACGGGCACGGGCGAGGTTATCGGCATCGCCAAATACGCCCTTTTCGTAGCCATGCTGCGTGAACCAGGTCACGGCAAAGCGCGTCTCGGGATCAAAATCACCTTCCTGGGACGAAAGATACTGATCCAGTTCCTCGTTGATGATCTGCAAGGCAGTCTTCACCGACATCGGATTGTCATCGCGTTCGATCACTGACGCATAGCGGCTGAATATCGCTATGCCGGGGCCGATGGACGCCTGGGGAATATCCACCGGGGCGATGCTCGCGCGGTGCATCTCCTTGAGGGCTGCGGGCAGCTCGCGGCGCAGCGCCCGGATAAACTCGACGCGAGAGATCGTCTCGGCGTCCGCCGCGCGAGGCCGGCACGCCATCACGACAGACGTGGCGAGCGCGTTCTTGTTTTTCTTGAGGTTGCCGACAAGCTCGGTCCGCACTGGCCATGTCGCCCCGATCGAATAGCCGGCGTCGACAATCGCCTGAAGGAAGGTCGCCCAGCCCTTAACCGAGAAACCGCTTTCATCGACCTCGCCTTGCCGGAAAGCATAGTAAATCGCAGCGGGCACATCGGGCCGGCCCTGGGTCGCCATGTTGCGCATGACGGTAGTCATGCCTTCGAGAAAGAAGCTGTCGGCCTCGTCCTTGCCGCCATGGCGTTTGTAGTCGGCAACCAGTTCCTCTTGCTTGGGGACCAGCATGGTAGAAAAGAGATCCGGGTAGGTGCCGGCCAGACCCTTCCGCAGCCAGACGTAGAAGAAATCGGACAAGTCCGCATAGGGGACGTTATCGTAATAAGGAGGGTCGGTAGAGATGACGAAGCCTGAGAAATCTACGTTCTGGGCGTCCATCTGGCGTTCGACGCCCCCCTGATCCGAACAGGGAAGAGCGGCCACGGCTTTGGCCAGATATTCGACCTGACCGATGAAATTGCCCGAGGAGGACGAGAACGGATTTCCTTCAGCCGTGTCCCACCGCATGGGCAGGGCCTGCATGGCAAACACCTGCTCCACGTTTTCGCGGGAAGTGTGCCAGAACGTGCTCGTGGATTGCCTGTTCGCCAAACGGCTCACACCCAATACCAAGTATGAGAGCATCACCTTTCGGTATGCGGAATCTGGAATGTCTCGGACTACTTCCGGGATCAGGCCCATAAAGGTATTCAATGCGATGGTCTGCCGGTCCATGAAGAGGTCGGAGATATTGGTGGGACCATAGTTGGTCACACTCATATACTGAGGGTGCTGCGACAGAGGATATTCCGGTCTCCAGTCGGGTTTCTCGCTGAAAGCCAGAGCCTCGTGCTCTTTGGTCGGGGCGACGTATCGACGCCCGCCTTTCCCTTCCACGACGATGGCAAGAAGGCGCCAGCCCATCCTACCGGCCATGCCCTCGGCCTTCACATAATCAGCAGTGATGGCGTCGCCGGTCAGGAAGCACCTGAAGTTCGCGCCTCGCCCCGCCTTGGTTCCGGCCGCCACGGCATCTTCGTCATCGGGCTTCCCATTATGCACCTCGAAGGAGATGTCGGTGCCGCTGACAACCGGCTTCACCCACACTGATTTCTTCGGCTTGTTGCAAAGCCAGTAGTTGGAAATCAGGGGAACATGAGCACCCCGCACTGCCGGATTCGGACTGGCAACGGTCCTGGCCCACAACCAGGCAAGGACGGTGCCTTCGCCACCTCCATCCTTCTTAGGAAGAGCGACCTGCGGGTAGAGATGTCCAATTTTCTCCCACGCCTTGTCGCTTAGCGCCCGTGCATACCAAAGAATGTCTTCGGCAAGACCTTCCGCCCCGCGATAATGCAGGCGCTCTGGTTTGCCGGGATGGGCAGGCTTTTGATCTTTGAATTGCGATGGCAATTCGATCATTGCCTTGCCAATCATTACCGCGACTGGATTGAGATCAGACCCCTCGGAGGGAAGACCCAGGCGAAGAGCCTCCAGCGGGATCGAACCACCACCAGAGAATGGGTCGTAAACCGATGGCAGGCCATCGGGGAAATTCTTGCGAATCTCAGCACGAGCACGACCAAGAACTTCATCTTTAGTGGAGTTTTCCCACTCCACTAGGTCCTCAATAATCCGAAAGAGACGCTGACGTTCTTCCTCCACCGCCTCGTCTGTCGGGAACTGTTCCGGGTGACTCGCCGGATCATCAACGAGTTGAGCAAACAACACCGCTCGGCACGCCGCCAAGGGACGTCGCGCCCACCACAGATGCAGCGTGGACGGATGCCCATGGCGGATCGACTTCTCTCGAGCCGAAGCCTTGTTAATCGCTTCGAGGGGGATTGCGACCTCGATGAGTTTTTTCTTGGGGTTATTCGTCGAGGTCATAAACAAGCCTGTAGGTTGCAGGGTGGATGGTCAGTTCGCCGCCGTCGCGCAATGCGCGCAGGCGGGCGCCCGTCATCTCGACGGCATCACCCTCGGGGTTGATGAGAATGAACGAATAGAGGTCCGGCTTCTGGTCGAGCAGACCCCAGACGTCGGCCTCAAGCTGGAGCGGTTCTTGCTCCAGGCAGTGATCCTTTGGATAGTAGTGGCGAAGAATCTCACCACCCGCTGAGCGGCGCTCCCATGGAAAGCGCGTGCCGTTGCCGCGGCCGATCCAGCTCCCGTCCGCATGAAAGAAGCGATCCTCGCCGTCGACCTTGTAGCCCTGGGCCAACGCAAAGCGCGCCATAACGCTCGGGCGTGGGGGCTTCGGCGCGGCGCGCGGCCTGGTCGCAACCTCCGTTTCTATCAGCTCGCGATCTGGCTCTTCCGTGGGAGGCGCGGGTTCGGAGAGCGTCGCGGACTCGTCCTCCTCCGCCAGGTGGAGATCGTCCGCATCGACCGGCTCGGCGTCGTCCCCCGCGCCTTCAGCGGTTTCGTCGCTCTCATCATCATCGCCGGGAACGGCGTCCGGTTGGGCCTCGGCGATCGGCGCAGAGACCATTTGCTCGGGGCCGAGCGTGAAGTTTTCCTCGAGATATTCCCGGATGTCCTCGGGCGAGCGCTCGAACGCATAGGCCAGCGCCGCGCGAATATCCGCGCTCAAGCTCCTACCAATCTCTTCCGGGACCCGCTTCGCCAGCTTGGCCTTGGATAGCGGGCTGACGAACAGCTTGCCGTCGAGCCACAGAATGTCGGTGAGCCGAGCCGTTCCGGCGGGCACACCGTCGAGATAGGGAATGACCTCCAGCTTGGGGGTCTGGACCCAGCTCGTCATCGCGATCGCTTCCGCCAGCGCCCGCACGCGCTCGGTCTCGGCGGCATCGGCAAGCTCGATCCGCGCGAGTTGGGTTCCGAACGCCGTCAGCCAGGCGCGGCGATCTTCGATGCCGGCCAGCAGCGACGGCTGGTTGAAATGCTCCTCGACGAGGTCCGACAAGGCCGGCAACGCCGAGAATGGCGGCGCCTGCACGGTCTCCCCCGACAGCCGCTGAAAATCGGCGGTCTTGCGCTTGACCCATTCGTGCAGATGGCTCCACCGGAACAGGGTCTGCATGCTCAGGCCATAGGCAAGCGTATCGACCGGCGCCCACTCGCCCACGAGGTTCAGCCAGTGCCCGCGCTCCTCCCAGATGCGGATCGGGTATCGGACCAGCAACGTGCGAACACGCCTGGCGTCGTCGGCCGAGAGCGCCTTCCCCGAGGCCAACGTCCCAAGCCATTGCAGCGCCAGATCCGCGGACGGACGGTCGGCGACACCGATACGATGCCACAGGCTGAGGTCGAGCACGGAAGCACGCACGACCGCCGCGCCGGGAACATCCTCTTCGTCCCCGGCCAGAAAGATGCCGCCGGACGTCGCCCACGTCCCGTCCTGGGCGAGGATCAGCTTTTCAGCCTTGAAGGCATTCCTGATGTTCTGCGCGTCAGCAGTCGAGCACCCGTCGAGCATCTGATCCAGGCGGCGATACCATTTCTCGACCTCATGCGCCGGAGCCTTGTCGGATTTCGCCAGGGCGCGCAGGCGGTCGAGCAGACGTCCGGGACCGCTCGGCGTGCTGCGGACACCGAGAAAATCAAGCAGCGGGCGCGTCGTTTCCCGATCGAGCAAGCCATGCACGAAGGGCTCGACGTCGATCAGTGCCTCCGTCTCCGGTGTCCTGCGCACCAGGTCGGCCGGAAGCTGGATCATGTTGCGGATGTCAGGCAGGCAGGGCTTGGCCCGCAACTTCAGCAACCAGTCCGCCAGCAACGGCTCCGAACTGACCGATCGCGTCGATCCGGTGGTCGCCACCTGCAACAGGCGAGCGCTCGACGCCCGCGACCAGTAGGCGTCGCGCTGTTCCAGAATCTTTCCAACCACCTTGGCCCAGATGCCGGGATCGGCCTTCGACAACGCCTCCCAATGCCGCCAGTAATCGGCCGGGAAGTCCCAATCATCGAGAACGAAGCTCTCCGTGACATAGGCATAGTAAAGCGCCTGGCGCTGGCCGCGCGCTTGGGCCTCCGTCACCGCGCGCTGGCGTCCATAGAGGCTGGTCCGCTTCTGAGCGAGCGGCGCCATCGTCTGAAGCCCCGAACGGCCTGACGATACCCAGCGCAGCCAATCCTCCCCCGTGCAGGATTTGAAGCTCGCCACATAGTCACCGTGCAGGAGCTGCGTCTTTCGGACGGACTCCGGCAGCAACTCCTCGAGCGCGCCATTCTCGTCGAACAACACCCCCTTGCCGATCGGCCGGAGTTTCAGGTCGGCGCAGGCATACCGGAAAGAGTCGCCGATCGTGACGCCCAGCTTGGCCGCGATCTGGGCGAGCTGGACGCACTCGGCGAGCTTCGGCTGCCCGGCCGCGAAATAGTCGGCAGCGACCCGCTCGATCACGGCGTTGACGTCGCTCGTTCCTTCGAGGCCGATCTCCTCCAGCACCGCGAAGGCCGCCTCAACCGGGTCGTTGCGGCTCTCTCCCTCCGCCTTGTCACGGCGCTGCTCGGCGAGGAAGCGGGTCCAGTTCTGATTGAGGACGATCAGATGGCTGGCGAGAAACTCCCAATCCTCTTCCGACTGAAGCAGCTTTTTCTCGCCGAGCCGAACGATCTCCGACGCCGCGTAGAGCACCTCCTTGCCCTGCACAGGCACGATCCGCAGGCCGTCGGTGTCGTGACACTGCCAACCCGTCACTTCGGGCGCGATATAGGCCCACAGGTTCAACAGGTGCCGCCAGGTCGCGGGCCGCGGCAGATGATTGCTGCGCAGGCGCTCGAGCAAATCGGATTTCGAGAACTCCTCGACCAGACCCCAGCGAGCCAGCTTAGTCCGGTTCTTGGCCGAGACATGCTGGCACAGCGCCGGCCGGGATTTGGCGTCGAGCAGCGTCATGGCCTGGTCAGCCGGCCAGATGTCGAAGACAGGCCGCGGCACGGTGATCGCGGCCTTGGCGTCGACCAGCCGTCCCTCTTCGGTCAGAAGCATCGGTCGGCCTTCGATGCCCGCGTCAAACGCCAGTTCGACGATCGCGCCGCAGGCCCCTTCGAGCGTGGTCGCCTCGCGGTCGACGTCGGGCAGCAGACCATAGGCGTCCGCCCGATCCCGCGCGCTGGTCTTCGTCTGCTCCAACCACTCCATCATGGCGCTGGCGGCCAATTCTCCAGCGCGGTTCAGGAGCCAGCGGTTGGTCGGCGATGTCTCCGGGTCCTTGATCTTGAGACGAGCGGGGTCCTGGATGAAGGGCGCGTTGCAGGCGAAAGGTAGCGTCGTTTCCAAGCCGGTCGGCAGCACGACATAGAGCCGGCCCTTCGCGCCCAGCACGATCTCCACGCGGCAGGGCGGGAAATCGCCGCTGTCCTCGGCCCCCAGCATCCGCTCCTTGCGGATCTCATCGAGCGCCTCGGCCGGGAAGGCTTCCTCCCCCGACCGCACGAGGAGAAACGGATCATCCGCTTTCTCATCCAAAGCCATCCATTCGCTCTCGGCGATGGGGCCAGGCCCGAGACTTTGCCAATGCACCTCGCTGTCGCCGATCCGCAAGCGACGAATCTTCTTGAAGAACAGCAGCGACACCGGGCTCTTCAGCCACTCGTCGAGGTTCTTCTCGACCTCGCGGCGCAGCAGCGGGTTGGCGATCGCCACTTCGACGCGCGTGGTTCCCGATGTCTGGTAGCGGCTGTCGATCCAGTGGGGCTCGGTGAACCGCGCTCGCTCGAAGGCCACGGCCAGGGTCGGCGTGAACAGCTCGACCCGATCGCCCAGGCTGAACGTGCTCTTGAATCCGATCCCGCGGAAGCCGATCGTGTGCAGCGCGCGCTTATTGGAATAGCCGAAGCGGCAGATCGAAGCGAAGTGGGCCTCGATGAAGTCCTCGCCATTGTGCTCGAACACGAAGCGATCGTTCTCGATCGAAACCCGCGCTTCGCTGGCGCCGGCGTCATCGGCGTTCTGGAGCAGCTCGGACAGGATATGACGGGGGCTCTGCACCTGCTTGAAGAGCTGGTGCCAAGGCCCAGCAAGCTCCGGGTCCGCCTCAAGCTGGTCCCAGCGCTTGGTGGCGCGTTCCTGGATCGACCGGAAGTAGTCGGGAGGATCGGCGAGGATGGCCTCGATCTGGCGGCCCGCGCTCATAGCGGCACCTCCAGCGTCGACGGCGTGGCGACCAGTTCGGGTCCGCGCGGCGGGGCTGTCTTGCGCCAACCGCCCTTGACGGTCTGGATGGCGGAGATCGGCAACCGTTGCGCGGCCGGCAGCTCGTGCAGATCGCAAACGTGCCAGAACACCGCCCAATGGCCCTGATTGTCGGACGTATATTGGCCCGTCGTCGGCGGGCGATGCGTCATTCCCTTTGAATGTTTGCCGTTTCCGCTTTCCTCGCAGCCGACATACCAACCCAGCCAGGACACGACAAAACTGAGCTTGGCGACCACGTCCTCGTGCGACGGATAGATCAGGACCGGCACGCGCGCGCCACCGCGCAGTTCATCGACCTTGCGAAATAGCTCCCACTTCCGCGATCCGAAGGCGACGAAACCCGTGGCGCTGGCGATTGCGCCCCCGGATTGAAGGTGCTCCAGCGGCACGGGGGCCAGGATGGAAAAATCCGAAATGCCGGTCATCTCGCCCCCTATGCCGGCTCTTGCGCCCGCTCCAGCAGGCGTCGGAGGTCAAACTGGATCGCGGTTTCGAGGAACGACGGTTCTCGCTCCACCAGAGGGCCGCGCACATAGCGCGGCGCATGGGCGGAACCCGCGGCGACCGACACTATGGCGAGAATGAACTTATCCGGCTCGTGCAGCGAGGTGATGACCTCCTGCCGCGTGACCATCACGCTGTCGGAGCCGTCGATCCGCCCCTTGACCTCGATGAAGCGCAGATGCCCCGCCCTCGGATCGTGGGAAGCGATGTCGTAGCCGATCTTCTGGTCGGAGACGTCGGCCGGCTCATTGCCCAGCGCCCGCTCGGCCGCCATGACGGCTTCCATCGCCGCCAGCTCGATCGCCCGGCGCGCAGCGGGGTCTTCCGCGAAATGGTCCGGGATGCTTGGCGCCTGACGTGCTTCCAACAGGCCCCGAGGGATGACCACCATGCCGCCGCGCACACGCGGCGGCTGCGATGAGATGAACCGTTCCCGTTCAAGCTGGTCCATACGGCGCTTCTGCCGATCCGCCAGGTCTTCGGCCCGGCGCTGCGCGTTCTGCCAGTTCACGCGCGTCTTCTTGCCGGCGCGCTCCTCTTCCTTCAGCTCGAAGGCGCGCGAGTCCCAGTAGTTGATCTCTTTCTTCAGCCGGGCGCGAACTTCCTGCTCGACCTTTTCGATCTCGGGCAGGCGCCGCGCCTTGACCTCGGCGACATGGCCTTGCGCCAGTTCGACCGTCGCAAACCGGATCGCGGCCTTTTCCAGATCGGTGGTCAGCCAGCTCTCGTCCAGAAGGTCGCGCACGCTGGCGACCTCCTCCGGTTTGGCGGGGCGCAGATTCAAATGCGGTGCGATGCCAGCGTTGACGGTGTTTCCGGTCTTGTCGATCGCGGCGAACTGGAGGCGCTGCGAAATCACATGCGGCTTGCCGGCGCTGGTGACACGTCCGTCCTGGACCGTGTGCTCCAGCAGGAAAATCGCCGACAGCCCACCGCCGGCGTCGGTGTCGTCCACCAGGATCGCGCCCTGCCGCATGATCTGCTCATACTGCTCGCGGATCAGGCTGATCACCGCTTCGAGCAGCGGATGGCCGGGGCAGACGAAGGCGGCGACCGGCTGCTGGTTGATCTTGTCCTTCTCGAAGCAGATCCGCTCATACTGGGTTTGAAGCGGGGCGCCGGTCCCGATCTGGCGATCCCGTTCGCGGATACGCACCGGGACATGGGTGATTTCCCAACGCCCTTCCTCGCGGCGCTTGATCCGGCCGCCCAGATGCTGGAACGCCTCGACGAAGAAGCTCTGGATGTGATGTGGCTGTAGGCGCAGCGCCTCGGCCCGCTCCATTTCGAGCCGCAGTTCCTCGACCTTCGCCTCCGGCATGGTGTCGTTGGTCAGAGCGCGGCGACGCAGCAGCTCGAGCAGATTTGCCTGGTCGACAGCGCCATCCACCTGCTGGAAGAGGCGCGCCTTGACGTCCTCTTGCTCGCCATACTGGATCGCCTCGAACAGCAAGTCCTTGAGCGCGACGCCGTCGAACAATTCGCCGAGCACGTCATAGACACGGCCGCCCAGCGCCTCGCGCGCAGCCTCCAGCTTTTCGAGCAGCCGCGCGTAAACCTCGCCCTCGCGGGTATCCGCCGCGACGAGATTCCAGAGGTGGCAAACCTCGGTCTGGCCGATGCGGTGGATGCGGCCGAACCGCTGCTCGATCTTGTTCGGGTTCCACGGCAGATCGTAGTTGACCATGAGGTGGCCGCGCTGAAGGTTCACACCCTCGCCGGCCGCGTCGTTGGCGATCAGGACCAGCATGTCCTTGTCCTGCATGAAGCGCTCGACGACCTTGCGCCGCTCTTCACGCGAAACGCCGCCGTGGATCACCTCCACGGCCTCGGGATTGCCGAGCCGCGCCCGCACCTTGTCGAGCAGGTAGTGCAACGTGTCCTTGGGCTCGGTGAAAATGATCAGCTTGCGGCGATTGCCGGCCGCGTCGACCATCAGATCGTCGTCGAGGATACGATTGAGCTGGCTCCACTTCGTATCCACGCCCGAGCGCAGCACGCCGAGCGCCATCGTCTCCAGGCCCTTCAGCGTCTCGACTTCCAGGGCGAGCTGCTCGACCGTCTCGGCCGTCGTCGCACCCGTGGAGATCAGATCCTCAAGCTCGTCGATCTCTTCCTGGCCATATTCCTCGATGTTGCCCAGCATGTCGGCGTTGATCGTCGGTTCGCTCGCGCCGGCCCGTCGGCCCTTGGCGGCAAGGCGCGCTTCGCCCAACTCGTTCTCCAGCCGCTCGCGGCGGCGCTTGAGGGACTGGTAGATGGCGGCTGGCGATGAGGCGAGACGCCGCTGAAGAATCTGCAAGGCGAAGCCGACATTATTGCGCTTCTTCCCGTCACCTTCGGCGAAGCGCTGCACGCGGTTCATCTCGGTGCGAACATATTCGGTGACGGCGGTGTAGAGCGCGGCTTCTCCTTCCGAGAGCTGATACTTGACGGTGCGCGCCCGCCGCTCGGGGAAGAGCGGCCGGCCATCGAACTTGAGCAGTTCCTCCTTGGTCAGCCGCCGCATCATGTCTTCGGTGTCGGCGTAATGAACGCCATCGCGGAACCGGCCCTCGAACCGATCGCCGTCGAGCAAAGCCATGAAGAGCTGGAAATCCTCTTCCTTGCCGTTGTGCGGCGTCGCCGACATCAACAGCAGGTGCCGGCAGACCTGACCGAGCTTCTGACCGACCTGATAGCGCCGCGTGTATTTGACCTCGCCGCCGAAATAGGTGGCCGACATGCGATGCGCTTCGTCGCAGATAATCAGATCCCATTCGCGCGCGCCCATGAGCTTCTCCTGAAGCTCCTCGTTGCGCGCCAGCACGTCGAGGCGGACGATCAGCCGATCCCGGTCGCTGAACGGATTGCCCGACCGCGAGTTCTCGATCATGTCGCGGGAGAGGATGTCGAACTCGAGATTGAACTTCTGGCCGAGTTCGTCCTGCCATTGCTCGACCAGGCTGCCCGGCGCGACGACGAGGCACCGTTCGAGATCGCTGCGGGCAATCAGCTCCTTCATCAGCAACCCGGCCATGATCGTCTTGCCGGCGCCGGGATCGTCGGCGAGGAGGAAGCGAAGCGGCTGCCGTGGCAGCATCTCGCCATAGACCGCCGAAATCTGGTGCGGCAGTGGATCGACCAGACTCGTGTGGATCGCCAGATACGGGTCGAAATAGTGCGCCAGCTTGATGCGGTTGGCTTCCGTCACCAGGCGCAGCAACGCGCCGTCGGCGTCGAACGACCATGGCCGTCCGCTCTGCTCGACCTCAAGCCGGTGCTCGTCGTCCCGATAAAGAACAGCCTCGGCCACCGTGCCATTGTGATCGCGGAAAACGACGCTGATCGCCTGATCGCCGATCCAGTCCACCGAGATCACATGCACGGCCTGCGCCGAAGCAATCCCCCGCACGGATGCGCCGTTCTTTATTTCCTCAAGCCTTGCCGCCATTAGCCGGCGCCCCCCGATTCTCTCATAACTGAAGCTCCGCCTTCTCAAGCGCAGCCTCAGTTTCTTTGCGGTTTATCGTTACGATATGCTGCGTATGGGCGCTCTGTTTCGCGGCGTCACCAAGCAAACCCAGGCGCTTCAAAACATAGAAGAGCATCGCGTAACGGACCGAGAGCACACCATTTCCCTGATCCAGCCCATAATCCTTGGCGACGACCTTCTTCTGGCTCGCCGTAAGCCCCGGATGCGGGCCGATGACGACATCGAAATAGTTATTCCAGAGCCAGTCCCGCTCGCCGGCTTCCCCAGGTTCGCCCTTCCCACCAACTTCGAGGATGCGCGGCAGCAGGAAGTCCTTGAACTTGTGCTCAAGGTGGCAATAGGCCCGCGCGTGCCAGCGGAACCCGTCATAGCCGAAGGCGTGCGGCGTGATCCGCCGCCAGATGGGGTCCGGCCGCACCTTGTTCATCGATTGGTAGAAGACGTCGATCGAGACACCCTCGCGGCTGGCGTCGAGAATCTTACGCAGCACGGCGATGTCGATGTCCCGCCTGGGGGTCAGTGCGACATCGGCGCTGGGAAGCGCCGCGATCCACGAATCGCTCGCGGGCACGGCGCCTTCGGCGACCGAACGAAGCTGAGAGAGATAGATGTAAGGGTCCGGCTCGAGGAAGCGCAAAACGAACTTTTCGGCGGCGACATAGCGCTTGGCGCGGGTGTCATACTCCATGTTTCCCGGCGCGCGCTCCTGGTAAAGCGTCAAATCCTTGGACGCCTGCGGCACCGACACGCCGAACGCCTCAACGAGGTCGGCCCGGTTGATCGAGCCCTCCCAGAACAGCCGGAACTCGATGAACTCGAGCCGGCGCCCCACCCCCCATTTCAACGCCGTTGCAGCCTCTGCCATTGCTTCCGTCTCGCGTCAGTGAGCATAAAAACTATATGGACAATCTATCATAGTCCGTGTAATTATTATTCCCATTAGAGGCGCTCGTCAATGGTGATCGGCGCACGGATTGGGAGGCAAGGCATGCCGAAACGCGGTTCCAAGGGCGAAGTCACCAGCAAGCGGGCGGCCAGTGCCGCCGCCAAGGTGTTGCGCAACCCCAACAGCAGCAAGGCCGCGAAGACGGCGGCTGCTTCGGCGCTGACTCAGCGTCCGAACAAGAAGTAGCACCCGAAAGGAGGGCAACCATGGCCGTCGCGAGTCGATCCACACTAGTCGTTCACGGCCGCCTCGCCATGCGGGAGAGCCGCCTGGCGGCGGGCCGTGACGGTCGCCACGGCCTCCAGATCATGTCCTTCGAGCAGGCCGCCGTCCGGCTGGCGGGCGGCTTCGCCCGCCCCATCGACGACGAGAGCCTGCGCGCGGCCATCCAGGCGGCCTTGCCTGCCACGCCGATGGGGGAGCTGGAGAGCATCAAGGCTCTTCCCGGCATGATCGACGCGGCGGCCGACACGCTCCACAAAGCCTGGCGCGCGGGCATCGATCTTGCCGCACGCGCGGCCGATCATCCGCGTCTCGCCGCTATCGCGCGCCTGGAAGCGGCCGTCCTCGACCAGCTTCCGCCCGGCATGATGCGGCCTCTCGACATCGTCACCGCCGCAACCGCCCGTATCGGTCATGCCCCGGCGCTCCTCGGCCCGTTGGAGATCGTCGGCCTCACCGAACTCTCACCCTGCTGGCGGCCGCTGCTCCAGGCGCTCACCGCCCATATCCCCGTGCGATGGACGGCCGGCCCCAGGAGCGTTCCCGCATGGCTGGACGGCACCGGCGTCACGGTCGCGCGCGCACCGGCGCATGCGCCGGGAATCAGCCTCGCCAGCGCGGCGACGGCCTATCACGAGGCCATTGAGGCGATGCGCTGGGCGCGCAGCCTGCTCGCCTCGGGCGTCCCGGCTTCGGAGATCGCTATCGCGACCGCCTCGCCCGCCGACTATGACGATCATTTCCTGGCCCTGCGCGCCGACGCCAACATCGACCTGCACTTCGTCCATGGTATCCGCACCGTCGCCACCCGCGAGGGCCAAGCGGCTGCGGCGCTGGCCGACATCGTGGTTCGCGGCCTGTCGCAGTCGCGGCTGCGCCGCCTCGCGGCGCTCTGCCGGGACAGCGGGCCTTTCGAGACTCTGCCCGAAGGCTGGCTGCGGGTCCTGCCGACCGATGCGCCGCTCTCGACGCCGGGCGCCTGGAACCGCCTGCTGGCCCGGCTGACGCCGGAAGACTGGCCCGACGGCGTCGACCACGTTGCCGCGCTGCGCACGGCAGTCGAGACCCTGGCAAAAGGATCGGAGGCCGCCAGCGAGATCGGAGAAGCCTTCCTCAAGGGCCGCGCGCTCGCGATCTGGCGCAAGGCTCTGCTCGCTGGCCCCGCCGCCTCGATCGACGCCACACTGGAAACCCTGAAGCAGGACGACGGACTGGAAGCGTGCGTCTGCGTCGCCTGGATGCCGGCCAGCGCGCTCGCGGCGTCGCCCCGCCGCTTCGTGCGGCTCCTCGGGCTTAATTCCTCGCGCTGGCCGCGCGGGATCGCCGAAGATCGGCTGATCCCAGACCATATCATCCCGACTCCGGTGCTCGACCCGCTGCCGGTCAACCTCGCCGACCGCCGCGACTTCGAGACGATCCTCGCCACAACGGCCGACACCGTCGTTCTGTCGCGCGCCCGGCGCGACAGCGACGGGCGTCTCCTGGGTCGCAGCCCTCTGCTCGCCGGGCGTGGCGACGAAACCTATCTGCGCCGCAACGCGACGCCGGCGCACGCCTTCAGCGAGACCGACCGCCTCATGGCCCGGCCCCAGGAGTTCGCAGCCGATCCGCAAGCGGTCGGTGCGCAGGGCTGCTGGCGCGACTGGCGGCAGGCCGAGATTACTCCCCATGACGGGCTCGTGCGGGCGGATCATCCGCTCGTTCTCGCCATCCTCGGCCGCACCCAGTCGGCCAGCTCGCTGCGCCGCCTGCTGCGCAATCCGCTGAGTTTCGTGTGGGTCTATGCGTTCGGATGGCGTGAACCGCAGAGCAGCGCCGAACCGCTCGTGCTCGACGCGCTCGGGATCGGCGATCTCGTTCACTTGGTTCTCGACCGCGCCTTGCGCGACCTCGAAACCGGAGACGGTCTTGCCTCCGCCGACGCCGAGACCATCGAAGCCGCGGTGGCGCGGGCCGCGCAAGCCGTCGCCGCCGACTGGGAAAGCGAGCGTCCGGTTCCGCCGGCCGTCATCTGGAGCCGCACAATCGACGACGCCCGCGTGATGGCGGGCCGCGCCTTGTCCTATGGTGATGCTGTCCTGCCGGGCGCACGCTCCTACGGAGAGGTGCCCTTCGGCGGCTTGGAGCCGAAATCCGACGCGGAAACGCCCTGGGATGCGAGCGCGCCGGTCACGATTCCCGACACGGGCTTCAACATCGCCGGCTATATCGACCGGCTCGACATCTCGGGCGACGGCAAGCGCGCCCTCGTGCGGGACTATAAGACCGGACGGCTGCCGCGCGGCGACATCCGCCTCAATGGCGGACGGGAGCTTCAGCGCTGCCTCTATGCCTTCGCGGTGAAGGCGCTCCTCGGCGACGATGTCGCCATCAGCGCCTCGCTGCTCTACCCGCGCGAGCCCGTCGATCTCCAGCTCGACGATCCCGAGGCCGTGCTGGCAGAGATCACCGGCTATCTGCGCGCGGCACGGTCGAGTCTCGCCGGAGGCGCGGCCCTGCCTGGCCCGGATACCGGCGGCGACTATGACGACCTCGCCTTCGCCCTGCCGGCCAACGCCAGCGCCACCTATTGCAAACGCAAAATGCCGGCCGCCACGGAGCGGCTTGGCGAAGTCGCTCAGGTCTGGGAGGCGGAATGATGAGCAGCGTGTCCAAGGTGCTGAAGGACGACGGCGCGCGCCGCGATGCGATCAGCCTCCATGATCGCTCGATCCTGGTCGAGGCCGGCGCGGGCTCAGGCAAGACCGCCGTCATGGCCGGCCGCATCGCCGCCATGCTGGCCGAAGGCGTTGCGCCGCGCTCCATCGCCGCCGTCACCTTCACCGAACTCGCCGCGAGCGAGCTGCTGTCGCGTGTCCGCGAGTTCGTCGCCGATCTCTCGGCCGGCACGATCGCGACCGAGCTGCGCGTGGCGCTGCCCGATGGGCTGTCCCAGGCCCATCGCGACAATCTCGCCGCCGCCAGCGCCGCGATCGACGAAATCACCTGCTCGACCATCCACGGCTTCTGCCAGCGCCTAATCAAGCCTTATCCGGCAGAGGCCGACATCGATCCCGGCGCCGGCGTCATGGATCGCAACCAGGCCGACCTCACCTTCCTTGAGATTGTCGATGGCTGGCTGCGCGAACGCCTGTCCGGCGGTCAGGGCGGTATCCTGGCCGAGATGGTGCTGCACAGCCCCGGCGAGACCGTGGCGCTCATCCATAAGATCGCCGAGAATATGCGCCGTCGTCCCACGCTCACGGCCCCGCCCGTGTCTCCACTTGGCGGCCACCTCACGGCGTTCCGGCAGGCCACGGCGGATTTCGCGAACTTCATAGATGGCACGGCGGCGGCCGAGCCGGAAACGGTGACGATCGTCGAGCGGCTGGCCGAAATGGCGACCGCCGTGGCGAACGGTCCCGATCCCGCGACGCCCGCGGGCCTCGTTCGGCTCCTGACCTCGCGGCCCCACCCGGATCTTTGCACCAGGACCGGCGCCTTCGCCTCCTATCGCAAGAAGGGCAAATGGGCCGCCACGGCCAAACAGGCCGGTCTCTCCAAGGCCGATGGCGACCGGCTGAACGACGCCGCCGAGACCCACTACACCGCCTGTTGCGACGCTTGGGTCGCGTTGGCGCAGGCCGTCGCCGGCCATGCCCTGGCCGCGCTGATCGACGAAGCGCGTCCGATCCTGCAACGCTATCGCGACCACAAGCGCGCCAGCGCCCAGCTCGATTTCGACGATCTGATTTTCGCCGCGCGCGACTTGCTGCGCGACCACGACGCCGTGCGCCAGGCGCTGGGACAGCGTTTCGCCCATGTCCTCGTCGACGAGTTTCAGGACACCGATCCCCTGCAAACCGAAATCTTCTGGCGGCTGTGTGGCGAGCCGGTCGATGGCGATGACGACTGGACCCGGTTCCAAATCCGGCCGGGCGCGCTCTTCCTGGTCGGCGACCCGAAGCAGGCCATCTATCGCTTCCGGGGCGCCGACGTCGGCGCCTATGTGCAGGCGCGCGACGCCTTCCGCGCCTTGGACCCCGGCAGCCTTCTGTCGATCTCCACCAACTTCCGCTCCTGCGCCTCGATCCTCACCTTCGTCAACGAGCGCTTCGAGGCCGTGCTCTCGGCCGACGGCCAGCCGGGCTTCACCGCTCTCGACCCGTTCCATGACGATCGGAGCGGCCTGTGCGTGGCGGCTCTCGACATCGCCGTGGCCGACGAAAACGGCAAGGCCAGCGCCGAACAGCAGCGCGACGCCGAAGCCGACGCCATCGCCGAGTTGTGCGCCCGGCTGATCGAAAGCCACCCCATCATCGACTGTCGCAGCGGCGCCGAGCGCCCCTGCCAGCCGGGCGACATCGCCTTGCTGGCGCCAACCGGCGCGGAGCTGTGGCGCTATGAGGAAGCCCTGGAACGCCGCGGCATCCCTGTCGCGACCCAAGCCGGCAAGGGGCTGTTCCGCCGCCAGGAGGTCCAGGATCTGATCGCGCTGACCCGCGTTCTGGCCGACCGCCGCGACACCCTGGCGCTCGGCGCGCTGCTGCGCGGGCCTCTGGTCGGCCTCACCGAAGAAAACCTGCTGGACATCATCTGGGGACTTCCGCGCTCCGAGGAACAGCCGGATCGGATTCCGCGCCTGGATCTCAGCATCGATCCTGCCGTCATCGCGCACCCGCTCGCGCGCGAAGTCATCGAGCGGCTGCAATCGCTCTCCCGGCGCGGCAACAGCACGACCCCGCACGAGTTGCTCTCGCAGGCCGTGGACGTGTTGCGCGTCCGTCCGCTCCTCCTCGAGCGCCATCGCGGTCAGGCCGAGCGCGTGCTCGCCAATGTCGATCTCTATCTCAGCCTGTCGACGGGCTACGCCGTGCGCGGCCTGCGCGCCTTCGCCGAGGCCATGACAGCGGCGTGGTCCGACGAGGCCCGCGCCGTCGAGGGACGGCCCGACGCCCAGGAGGAAGCGGTCGCGCTCTTCACCATGCACGCGGCCAAGGGGTTGGAATGGCCGATCGTCATTCCGGTCAACACCATGACCGGCGTCATGGCACCCGACAGCGCCGTCATCGACCGCCAGACCGAGACCTTCTATTGCCCGGTCCTGGGCGTCACACCCGAGGGCTACGAAACCGCGCGCCAAGCGGAAAAGGAGGAGCTGGACCGCGAACGCATCAGGCTTTGGTATGTCGCGGCCACCCGCGCCCGCGAACTCCTCGTCTTGCCTCGGCTCGACGCCACGCCGTCGAAATCGGCCTGGATCGGCCTCGTCGATCTGTCGCTCGCCGACCTGCCCGGCCTGGACGTCTCTCACCTGCCTGCCGGTCTCGCGGCCGCAGGTGCGGGCGCGGGCAACACCCAGACGCGCGCGAGCTTCGCCGCCGAAGCCGAAGCCATCGCGGCCGCGCAGACGCGGTTGACCTGGCTCGCGCCCAGCCGTGACGAAAACGCCGTTGGGACCGTGCTGCGGGAAGAAGAAGCCGCGCTCTGGACGGGATCGGGCGACGATCAGCCCCCCGAGCTGGAAGCAGCCGTCCTCGTGCAGGGTGGCCGCGAGCGCGGGCTGATCCTCCACAAACTCATGGAAGAGGTGCTGACTGGCGAAGTCCCAGAAGCGGAAGCCGCCCTGACCGAACGGGCTGGCCACCTCATCCGCGCCCTCGGCCAGTCTCCGGTCGCCGACCCGGCGACGGGGCTGTCGGCGCAGGAACTGGCGGCCTGTGTGGCCCGGACCCTGGCTCTGCCTGACATCGCGGCCCTGCGGCCGGGTCTTCTGGCCGAATTTCCCGTCTATTCCGCACAGGCGGCCGACGGCGTGGAAACCGCAACGGCCGGGATCGCCGATGCCCTGACCTTGACGGCCGAGGGCCGCCCCGCCGTCGTCGTGGACTGGAAAAGCGATGTGACGCCGGCAACGGGAACGCTCGATCACTATCGCGCGCAGGTGCGGGCCTATCTCGACATGACCGGCGCCGAGCGCGGACTGATCGTGCTGATGACCTCCGGCGCCGTCATTCCCGTCCTGCCGACGAAGCCGACCGAGAGCGAGGCGGCCTGAGCCCATGTCGTCTCTTGCCTGGATCGATTTCGATGAAGCCGAGCGGCAGCGCGCGCAGCGCATCATGGCGCTCTTTCAGGAGCGCGAGACCCGCGACGAGCTGGGTCTGGGAGCGATCCGGGATTCCATCGCCGATCATCTCTTTCCGGGCACGAGCACGATCCAGACGCGCCTGCGATACATGCTGTTCATTCCCTGGCTCTATCGGGCGCTGGAAAAGCGCGAAGTCCCTGAAGCGCAGCTCTGCACCGAGGCGCGCGACACCGAAATCCGGCTTGCCGACGCCCTGAAAGCCGGCGGTGAGTCCAACGGCATCATCGGCCGGGATGCAGGACCACGGCTCCAGCGGTTGCCGAGTTCCGTCTATTGGGCTGGCCTGGGCGCGTGGGGCATCCGGGTCTTTCCCGGCTCGCTCGACAGTCTGTTCGTCGCCTTGCGTGGCCGTGGCCGGTCGCGCGGTGCATCCAGCGGCGAAGACGCTCTGGCCGGCGCCCAGACGCCCGCCGTCTGGAATCCGGCCTTGCCCCAGATGCCCGGCGACCTGCTTGAGCACGCCGTCTTCCGCCTGACCACCGACGAGGCGCAATTCCTCATCGACCGCCTGATCGCCAGCCAGCCCACCGCACTGCTCACGATGCTGGCGCGCGAAGGCATCGACGCGGACTGCGACTATATCTGGACGCACCCCCATCTGTCGGCGTTTCCATCCGCAGCGCGGCGCCTCGTCCAGCATGGGGAAATCTTCTCCCATGTGATGCACGGCGCCGCGCTGCTCTATAACCTCGCGCTCAGCGAGCTGCGCCAGCGCGACGACTGGATCGAGGACTATCGCGCTCGGCTTGAAGCCTGGAGCGACGAACTCGACACCGGCGCCGTCCGCGCGTGGTCGCTCGATGATTTCTGGAATGTCATGGAGCACCCGGCGCACGCCGTCCGACCGGCCGCCAAGCGGTTCGTGAGCGAGTGGCGCGATCTGGTTCTAGCCGGGACGGAGCAGGTAATCTCGGCGCCCGCGGCGCGGCGGCTCGTCGAGGAGCGCGAACGCCGGCTCAAGACCAGCCAGTCCCGCTACGCCAATCACGCTGTCCGTGACCGCTGGACCGGCGCATCGGGCGCCGACCGCCTCAGCTTCCGCTGGGCGCAGGCCAAATCCCACCTGCGGGATCTCGCCCATGCTGAATAGGCGCAGCCTCGATCCCGAACAGCGAACGCTCTACGGCGCCAATCTTCAGCCGCCGGCGGGCTATGTCTTCGACGCGGCGGTCGCCACGACCTTCTCGCTCGACTTCGAGACCGCGCTCGCCGTGCCGGTCAGTCTGGCGCTCTTCGCCGCCGAGAACCGCGACGACATTCTCTCTCATCCTCTGGCGCTGCTGGAAGGCGCCGAGCGCATCGCCGGCCGCCTCGTCGTCTTCACCGACGCCGGCCATATCCAGGCGAGCGCCCGGCCACATTCCCGCCTTTGCTCGCTGCTCGAACGCATCATCGTCGAGGTCGCCGCCCCTCAAGGCGGGGCCTTCCACCCCAAGATGTGGGCGCTGCGCTTCACGCCGTTGCAGCCCGAAGACCCCGCCCGCCTGCGTCTGCTCATTCTCTCCAGAAACCTGACGCGCGATCGCTCATGGGACATTGCCGCCACCCTCGATGGCGTGATCACCAGGCAGCCCAAAGCCGTCAACCGCCCGGTCGCCGACTTCCTTCGCCAGCTCCCCGACCTCGCGACCGTCGGCGTTCCCGACGGAACGAAGACGCTTGTCGATGACCTGGCCGAAGACATGCGCCGCGCCGAATGGAGCCTGTCCGAACCGTTCCAGAGCGTCTCCTTCGCCGTCAACGGCCTCGGCGGAAAGCCATGGCGCCCGGAACCCTGCGTTCGGCTGGGCGTGGTGTCGCCCTTCTGCGACGATCAAACCTTGTCGATGCTCGCCGGTCTGGCCAGCGCCGAAAAGCCCATCTTCATCGGGCGATCCGACGAACTCGCCCAGGTGCCCGGCACCACGCTCGATGGCTTTGCCCGCGTGGCCGTGCTCGACGAAATGGCGGCCACGGAAGATGGCGAGGAGGAGGACGCAGCGGCCCTGCAAGGGCTCCATGCCAAGGCATTCATCGCCGAACGCGGCTGGGACACCGCGATCACGGTCGGCTCGGGAAACGCCACGCGGCCGGCGCTGCTGACCGGCAGCAATGTCGAGATCTTCACCACCCTGACCGGGAAGCGATCGCGGGTCGGCAGCGTCGAGGAAATCCTCGGCGACAAGGGGTTTGGCCGGCTGACGCGGCCGTTCGTCCGCGACGAGACGGGAGCCGCCGATGCCGCGCAACGAGCCGCCGAGGCTCGTTTGGATCAGGCCCGGCGCGAGATTTGCCGCAGCGGCCTCACGCTCCGTTGCGAGCGCGGCGAGCACGCCGCCGATGGCGCGCCGGTCTGGCGGGTCTGGCTGATCCCGTCCAAACCGCTGCCCCTTACCGGGCTCGGTGCGCTGCGAGTTTGGCCGATCACGCGGGGCGAAGGACATGCGCGCGATGTGCTGGAGCCGCTCCGACAGGGACAGCCCGCCGACCTTGGCGCAATGCCCTTGGTCGACCTTACCCGGTTCCTCGCCTGTCACCTGACGGACGAGACGGAAGACGTCTCGATCCTGTTCAGCACCGGGCTCAAGATGGAGGGGCTGCCCGCAGAGCGCCACGCCGCCATCCTGCGCTGGGTGATCGACAGCAAGGACGCCTTCTTCCGCTATCTCCGGCTGCTCCTCTCCGAATTGGGCGATCCCTTCGCCGCAGCCCTCGCGGCGCAGGACGGGTCAGGTCAGGGCGTCTGGCGCGCGGCAAGCGACGACGCGCCCATCCTCGAGGAGATGGTTCGGGCCTTCTGCAGGGGCGGGGACCAGCTTCGCGCCATCGAACGGCTGATCGCACGCCTGGAAACCGGCGACGGTGACGATACCGATCCGATTCCGGCCGAGTTCCGCGCACTCTGGAACACATTCCGAATTGCGCTCGCCACGCAGGATGCCGCGCATGCCGAATGAACGGTTTCGCGCCGACACGGCGCTCGCTCCCCTCAAGGTCTTTCAGCGGCGCACCGTCGACTACGTCTTCGATCGGCTCTACGGCCAGGACGATCCTGTCCGCCAGTTCCTGGTCGCCGACGAAGTCGGCCTCGGCAAGACGATGGTGGCGCGCGGGGTCATCGCCCGCATGATCGAACACCTGTGGGACAGCACCAAGCGGATCGACATCCTCTATATCTGCTCGAACCAGGCGATCGCCGCCCAGAACCTCAACCGGCTGAACGTCCTCGGGCGGCGCGAGCTGGCCCTGCCGACCCGCATGACGCTCGTGCCCCTGCAACTGCGCGACCAGGCGGGCCTCGACGCCAACAGGGTGAACTTCATCAGCCTGACGCCGGGCACGACCTTCGATCTGCGCTCCGCGACGGGCGTGACGCAGGAACGCGCCTTGCTGTTCCATCTCCTGCGCGACCTCGTTACGCGCCCGCGCGGCCTGCACAACCTGTTGCAGGTCACGGCCGGCGTCGAGGGTTGGAACCGCGCCGTGGACAACCTCCCCTCGAAGGCGTCGACAAGCGCATCATCGAGCGTTTCCGCCGCGACGTGCAGGCGGATCGCGACCTCTTCGAGGAACTCGAACGGATTTGCGAACTCTTCCCGCGCCGCCGGGACACCTATCCCGCAGAAATGACACAGCCCCGCAACAGCCTGGTCGCCCGGCTCCGCGCCAAGCTGTCCCACGCCTGCGTGGATGCGCTGCAACCCGACCTCATCATCATGGACGAGTTCCAGCGGTTTCGGGATCTGCTGCATGGCGACAGCGACGCGGCGATCCTCGCGCGCGAACTGTTCGACTACTCGGGAGGCGACGGGCACGCCGCCCGCACCTTGCTGCTCTCCGCCACACCCTACCGGATGCTCACGCTCGCCGGCGACGAGCCCGACGAAGGCGACCACTATCAGGACTTCCTTGAGACCCTGAGTTTCCTCTACGGCCGGGAAAAGGGGCCGGAGGTGGCAGCCACGCTGGCGCGTGAAATGCGCGCCTTCCGCGGCCTCTTGCATGCCCTGCCACAGTCACATGCCTCAGCGGTCGAGACCCGCCAGACCATCGAACGGCGCCTGCGCCGTGTGATCGCCCGAACCGAGCGGGTCGCATCCACGGTCGAGCGCGACTCCATGATGAGCGAGCCTCCCATTACGGTCTCGATCGCGCCCGCCGACCTCGCGCAGGCATCCGCCGTTTCTCAGGTGGCGCGCACGCTCGATGCGCCGGAGATCATCGAATACTGGAAGTCTTCGCCCTATCTTCTCAATTTCATGCGCCACTACAGCCTGAAGCGGCTGCTGGAAGACCAGATCGACGCGCCTTCGGCCGTGCTCCGCACCGCAATCCAGGCGGCTCGACCGGCCATGCTCGATCACGACGCCATCGACGCCTATGCGCCGCTGGACCCGGCTAACGGTCGCATGCGCGCGATCATGGACGACATCTTCGGCCAGCATCTGGAACAGAACCTCTGGATACCCGCCGCTATGCCCTATTACGGCGAGGCGCGAGCCGGGGCGCCGCTGACCAAGGCGCTGATATTTTCGTCCTGGTCCATGGTGCCCGATGCGATCGCAGCCCTGCTGTCCTACGAAGCCGAACGGCGCATGGGCGTCGGCGAATCCGGCCGGCGCTATTTCGAGCAGCATCGCCTGCGTCCCTTGCAGTTCCGGCAGGATCATGGCCGGCTCGCGGGTCTGCGCGCGCTGCTGCTGATCTATCCCTCGCCGGCGCTGGCCGAGCTGGCCGATCCGCTGGCGGTGTTCAGGGAGACGGGGGTCGCCTTGTCGCTGGAGGGAATGCGCTCCGCTGTGGGCGACCGCCTCAAGCCCGCCCTCGGTGCTTTGAAGGAAGGCGCGGTGTCGCATCAGGATGCGCACAGCGCCGAGTGGGCCGCCCCAGCCGTGATCGATGACCTGCTGGGCGCGCGATCCCGCGCCTGGCTGGAAGCGCCCCACGGCATGCGCGCCCTGGCGAGCGAAGACGCCTTCCACGATCATATCGCCGAACTGGCGGCAGCGGTGAAGACGCACGACATCGGCGCTTTGTCCGACGATCTTTCGGACCTGCTGGTTGACGTCGCGCTCGGCAGTCCGGCCGTCTGCGCGCTTCGCGCCCTCAAGCGGATCGCGCCCGAGCTGGCGTGGGATGACCCACGCTTGCTCAGCGCCGCCGCTGAGGTCGCCTGGTCGTTCCGGGCGCTGTTCAATCAGCATGACGCGGTCGCCTTGCTGCGACGGGATACCGACGATCACTACTGGCGCCGCGTGCTGGCCTATTGCGCCCAGCACAACCTACAGGCCGTCCTGGACGAATACGCACATTACCTCGTCGATGCCGAAGGTCTCGGCGCCCGCCCAGCCGACGACCGCGCAATCGGTGTCGCTCGCGCCATGGCCCAGGCCCTCGCTATCCGCCCGTCGCAGATCGATGTCGATGACGTGCAGGTCGATGGAGAGTCCCTCGCCATCAGCAAGTTCCAGATGCGCGGACGCTTCGCGATGCGGCTCGCCGACTACAAGGACGAAGACGGTGCCGTCGCGCGGCTCGGAGGCGTGCGTGACGCCTTCAACTCACCGTTCCGGCCGTTCGTTCTCGCCACCACGTCAGTCGGCCAGGAAGGGTTGGACTTCCATCCCTATTGCTATCGCGTCTATCACTGGAACTTGCCGGGCAACCCGGTGGACCTCGAGCAGCGCGAAGGCCGCGTCCACCGCTTCAAGGGCCATGCCGTGCGCCTCAATCTGGCCGAACGCCAGGCCGCGGTCGTCAGGGGCCGTGGGCAGGCTCCTGACGATCCGTGGAAGCTGATGTTCGAGCACGCGCGATCCGAGGCGGCGGTCGACACCGATCTCATCCCCTATTGGATCTACGAAGGTTCCGTGCGCGTCGAACGGCGCGTGCCGATGCTGCCGTTCAGTCGGGAAGTCACGCGACTCGCCTGGCTCAAACGCAGCCTCACGGTCTATCGACTGGCCTTCGGTCAACCGCGGCAGGACGATCTGCTCGACTACCTGCAAACCCTGGCCGGCGACGGCATGGACTCCAACCTGCTTACAGATCTGCAAATTCGGCTTGAGCCAGAGGTGTTCGACAGGTCAGCGTGATGACCTCACCGCGCCTGGCTCCAAATGCCCTTTGCGAGTGGGAAGACCACTCCGCATCCCCGCCTATTTATATCCCCCACCATCCGCCTTCCCTACGCCTGACGATTGATACTTCCCTGGCCACTTCCGCGCGCTCATGTTCGGTCGTGCAGGAGCGTGCGCCATCGAAGCTCGGCCAGCGTGTCGGTGCCTCTGAATGACCAACGCATTACGAAATGCGTCTCGCGCTCGACCATCAACGATCATCAGCGGCAGGTCTCCTGCCGAAGGAGGGCGTATGTCAGAGACCACATTCCTCACGCCGGAAGAGGTGGCCGAACGCTATCGTGGCAGCGTTTCGGTCGGCACCCTTCGGAACTGGCGTGCGATGAAGATCGGGCCGTCGTTCGTAAAAATCGGCAAAGCGGTGCTCTACCGGATCGACGAGCTTGAGGCGTGGGACGACAGGAATCGTGTGCAGTGCCGCGCCCCGAAGCGAATTGAGCAAAGCGCCATGGATCGAGCTTGATCGCTCAGCACAAATGGCGGGCGCGCCGGTTGGCGCTCCCGACGCGCCCGCCCGCCTTCAGTTCATGCGAGGCGAACCGCCCCTCATGCGGCTGGACCATATGACGGCCAGCCTGGTGGGCCTCATGCGGGTTCGCCGCCATTCCCACCGCCATGCTTGATCCGCCCCACGGTGCGGCTTCTCCCATGGTCCCCGCGCTTATCGGGTCCGGGTCCCCATATCTGACTCAGGCGCTCGGCGTTTCCGCGATCGGGCCGAGCGTGTCGATCTCGGCGATCTTCTGAAACTCGCTGAGATAGTCCTGCTGATGGGTCGCCAACCAACGGACCACGCGATTGTTCGCAAGGAGCTTGGCGACGTATCCACGCGCGACGGTCAAATGCAGATTGTCGATCCCGTAGGTTTCCTCGACCGACTTGACCTGCGTCTGGAGCGCCGCCAGTTCCCGCTCCATCCGGGCGATCTGTTGACCCGAGGGCGTCGGCTTGCCGCCGCCCTTTCCCCTCTTGGTGGCGGCAAGCTGGTTTTCGGATGTCGCCGCGCGCAACGCGCGGGCAAACATGACCGTGAAATTGTTCTGGCCGATCATCAGATCGGCGGCTTCGATCTGCCGCACGGCCGTCATCTGACGCAGAATGTCGAACACCTTCATCGAGCAAGGCGTGTCTTTCAGCATCTCGGCCGCCTCGGGGCTGATCCCTTCCAGCAGCCGGAAACGCCGCAGCACTGACTCGACCTGGAGGTTCAGGGCCGCGGCGATGTCGGCGGATGACACGCCTCGATCCATCGCGCGCGCAATCATCCGGTGCTCCTGGATCGGCGGGATGCGGTTGATGCGCTTGTTGTAGGTATAGGTGTCGTCGTCAGAGGCGAGCAGGCACTCCACCTCAGCAATGCCGAGTTCCTTCAGCGCTTCCAGCCGAAGGTTGCCATCCAGGAGAAACCAGGTTCCGGGGTTCTTTTCATCCGCCATAACGACGGGCGCTTCGATCAGACCGATCGCCTTGATGGAACTTAGAACCTGCGAATAGGACCGGCTCGCCTTGGCGCCGTTCGGCAACGTCTTGAGCGGAACGATCGCCGCGACAGGAATTGTCAGGAAGTCTCGGTCGAAGGCGAGATGAATACGCCCATCCTCCCGGCCCCTCGGTTCATCAGCCATGATCGCCTCCCGAAACGCGGACTTTGAGCGCCCGAGGCATGGTCGCCAGCCCTTCCGCTCTCAGCAGATTGATGAAGCCGTCGTTGGCGAGCAGATCCTTCAGCGCCTCGACGACGAACAGCAGGCGGGTCTGCGTGAAATCCGACTTCTTGACGAGCAGGCGCTGCTTTTCCGCCTCACGCTGATAGACCTGCATGAGAGCGGCGGCCGTCATTCGGCGGACCCCGGTGCCTTTCCGACCCAACCGACCGGCGGGCAAACCTCCCTTGCGCTGGCTTCGCATCCGCATGTCGAGCAGGCGGCGGACGGCGGCCAGCTTCTTGCCCCTGAGCTTGCCGGTCTCATAGGCGTCAAGGAGCAGATTCTGTGCCTCTTCCGTCTCCGCCTTGGAAATCTCCATCGCCAGGGTGATCGGAATGAGCCCGGTTTCGACCGCGGCCACCAGCCGTTCCTCGCCGCGCTCAAGAAGCGAAGCGATCATATTCACCCAGGACGCCCCGACGCCGATCTTCTCGGCGATCTCGGCATCGCTATAGCCGCGAGACCTCAGAGCGCCGATCTCTTTCATGACGTCTATGGGCCGCGGGGTGCGCCGCGCGATATTCTCGACCAGGCTCATCACGAGACACTCGCTCTCGCTGGCCTCGATCACCACGGCCGGAATCTCCGTCTGACCCAACATCTGGAAGGCTTCCAGCCGGCCTTCGCCACAGACGAGATCGTATCTCGGCCCCCCGGCGCCATCACGGCGGCTCACCGTGATCGGACGCTTCAGGCCGATGGCCTCAATGTTGTTCACGATCTCCCGGTGCTGACGCCTGTTGCGCGCGCGTGGGTTCAGAACGGTGATCCGAGAGATCGGGATCATTTCGATCCTGTTCGGACGGACGGCAGGCATCATGCGGCCTCCCCAAGAGGAATGGGCGTGGCAATGTCGTAGAGAAGCTCGAGGCCGTCGAAGCGATAGGTGTCGAGCCCGAGCGTATTCTCCTCTCCCAGCCGCAGCTTTTCGGAGAGCATGTCGATACGCGGGAACAGGTAGTAGTCGAACGGCGCGCGATTGGCGCTGTCCATTCGCACGACGATCGTGATGTCGGGCGCGAGCGAGGTGTCGAAGCGCAGATGCCACCGCAGCAGCCCAGTCGCCGTCTCGACGCACCGGGCTACCACCACCGAGAGGCTGAACTCGCCGTTGACGATCACCCGGTCGGTCTGAAGATCCTGCCAGGCGTCGCTACCCGCAGCCCGCAATCCGTCGAGCACCTCGCGGACGATTTCGGTATGGAGCTTGCGCAGCTCGCGGTTGATTTCGACATATCGGTAGTCGCGATCCGGCGTGAAGCCCACGAGGCCGTAGGCGCGAAGCAGGCTGCCAAAGCGAGAGCTATAGGCGCTACTGGATGGCATCCCCTCGCATTCGTCGATGACGATGCCGGACAGCAAACCCTTCTGTTGGTAGAGCTTCCTCAGAGATTGGAGCATCTCCTCGTCACTCAAACGGAAGGAGCGCGCGCTGATGATGGTCCTGGCCGCCTCGAACAATTCCCGTTCGACGACGGCCACGAAGGCGTCCGGCGACCTGATCCACATCTCGGGATCGTTCTGGACGCGCTTTTTCTTCAGCTTGAAGGAGCGGCGATTCCATACGTTGTCGCCGACGTATTTCTCGTTGATCAGAATCTGATGGACCGTCCCCCTGGTCCAGGGTCGTCCAAGATCGGTCGGTAGGCCCCGTTGGTTGAGATCGGCAGCGATCTCCCGCTCGCTGTATCCCTGATGGACGAAGGCTTGGTAGATGCCGCGCACCAGATCGACTTCTTCCGCCGGGCCAAGCGTCAGGATCACCCGATCGGTCTGGATGCTCTTGTGCTCCCCACGGCCCAGAACCCCTTTGATGACGCCATGCTCGTCGATCAGGGTTCGGCGGAGACCGAAGCCGGCAGGTCCGCCCTGACGATAGCCCTTCTCGATCAGCCGGCCCTGGCCCGCAAACACCTTGGTCGATAGCTCACGGCTATACTCGCCGGCCATCGCACGCTTGACGCCTTTGACGATGGTCGAGATCGGGCTGCCGTCGTTGTCGAATTGCTCCGCGCAATACTCGACGGCGATGCCGGCGCGTCGGCAGATATACTCGTAATAGGCGCTCTCGTCGGCATCCTGAAAACGCCCCCAGCGGCTGACGTCATAGACGAGAACCAAGGTGAAATCGGTGTTCCCGGACTGCACGTCCTCGATGAGCTGTCTGAGCGCGTCGCGTCCCTCAATCTTGAGGCCGCTTTTCCCCGCATCGGCATAGGTTCTGACGATCTCTATTCCGCGGGCTTCAGCATACTGCTTGATCGCGTCGGACTGGTTTTCGGTCGAATATTTTTGATGGTCCGTGGACATGCGGACGTATTCGGCAGCCCGAAGAGGACGTTCAGGCTGCCCTGACCGATCATCGTAAAGTCGCTGGCCCATCACATTACGCCCTCCCGAAATTGCCTGCGGCGGTCCGGGCGACCTACCGCCGCAGCGCATGACGGGCCTCTGCCGCCACTCCGCACGGAAACCAGTTTAGCTGCGGAGAAAACGGAAGATGTTGCCGAAAACGGGCAGGAAATTTCCCCTATGGACAGGCGTTCTTGGCGGACGCGACACCTACGCGCAGACCATCGCCGAGCTGCTGCGCAAAGAGCATGGAGACAGCCGCCGTGCGATCAAGCAGCTCATGCGTCAGACGGATGCGAGCGAGAGGACCGTGAAGCATTGGCTCTCAGCGCAGCACGGGCCGGATACGGTGTATTTCCTGCGCCTGGTGGTTTCGTCGCCCGTCATCAGGGCCTTCGTTCTCGGCCTGCTCGAAGGCCCGGCGGCGATCACGTTGACCGGCCCGGTGGATCGCATATCGCTTGCCAGAGCCCGTGAAGCCTATGCCGCCGGCGAAGCCGCTGGCGGACATTCAGCAACGGGTGCGCGAGAATATGACCCTGAACGTGTCCCTGAACGTGACCCTATAAATGTCCCTGATCGGGCAGAGATCAATGAGCGACAACGCTGGTTTCTGGGCCGAGTCGTCGAGGGTCGATGCGACGCCAGGGAGATCGCGGCTGTTTGGGACGTCAGTCTGAAAACCGCGCGACGGGACATCGCCGCGCTCAAGGCGGCAGATCTCATATGCTATGTTGGATCACCGAGGAAAGGGCGGTATCGCAAGACGACTGGATAGCCGGAATGCCAGCTCGTGGATGCCCCGAGGGGCTCCGCCGAATCGGTGGGCTTGAATTGTGAGGCGGAAAGGATGAAGTTCGGTGCCGTGCGTGACGCGAACTCGCTGAGCGCGCTGATGATCGCCCGTGACGATCACGATAGCGCACTAAGTGCAGCTCCCAAACCACGGCACCACCTTCAGGGGTTCTTCAAAAAAATCATTGAATATCAAAATGATAATGGACGCCGTGGAATGATGCACAACCATCCCTCCGGCTCGCCCCAGCCAAGCCGCGCCGACATCGAGGTCACCCACCGGATCGCCGAAGCGGGCCGCCTGCTCGGCGTCACGGTCCACGACCACGTCGTGATCGGGCGCGAGGGGCACGTCTCGCTGCGGGCCAAGGGCCTGATCTGAGCCGATGTGCGTCGCCGCGATCGCCTGGGACGCCCATCCCGACTGGCTGCTCGTCGTCGCCGGCAACCGCGACGAGTTCCACGCCCGCCCCGCCGCGCCGCTTGCGCGGTGGCGGGATGGGTCGGGGCTGATCGCCGGCACCGACCTGACCGGCGGCGGCACCTGGCTCGGCGTGACCGAGGCCGGCCGCTTCGCGCTGGTCACCAACTACCGCGTGCCGGAGGGCGCGCAGCCCGGCCGGCCCTCGCGCGGGAAGCTGGTGACGGACCTGCTTGCCGGGACTCCGCCGCACGATCTCGCCGGGCCGATGGCGGCGATGAACCCGTTCAACCTGATCCTCGCCGGGCACGACCGGGCGACCTTCCTGACCAACCATCCGCACGTGGAGGCGCGCCCGCTCGTCCGGGGCATCCACGGGCTTTCCAACGGCGGGTTCGACGTGCCCTGGCCCAAGACGCTGCAGGTGGGCGCCGCCATCGAGCGCTGGCTGGCCGCGGGCGATGCCGAACTCGAGCCCTTGCTGGCGGTGCTGCGCGACGAGACGCCCGCGCAAGCAGCCGACACCGCCGCAGCCGCTCCGGAGCCCCGCTTCGCTCCCGTGTTCATCCGGGACGAGACGTACGGCACGCGGTGCAGCACGGTCATCACCATCGACCGCCATGGCCGCGGGACGATCGTGGAGCGCAGCTTCGATGCGGCGGCAGCCCGGAGCGGGGACGTGCGCCTGCGGTTCTCCTGGCCGGCCAGCTGACCGCAAGAACGTGAAGAGGGCGCTGGACTTCCGGGGACCGCGCCATATGGTGCGCGCGAGTAATCATCGGAGGCATGGGCGATGTGGGGCGAGGCAGTACTCAATGAAAGCGAATCGGCCAGGGTGAATTACGTAGCCGATACTCTGGGGATTTCGCGCGACACGCTGAACGTCAAGGTCTGCCAGCTCAAGGGCTTTCTGCAGGTGAAGTCCCGCGAGGCCGCGGAACTGAAGGCCACCATGCAGCAGAACGTGCGGGAGAACTTCCAGAACGCCTCCAGCTTCATGAAGCTGGTGTACGGGCTTACCGGCATCGTCTCCATCGCCTTCGCCATCGAGGTGGCGACCGGGGTGACCGCGGCGGCGCTGGCGCTGATCGGCGTGTTCCTCCTGTTCGTCGGGCTGGCCGAGCTGAAGCGGCTGGTGAAGCCCGCCTGGGAGAAGTTCACGACCGATCTGAAGGACGCATTCACGCTCTGAGCATGGGCGTGCGGCAGGGTTGCCGCCCTTGCCTTTCGGGTTCGCGCCGCCTAGCGGCAGGCGCGCCAGCCTGAAGGAGTCGAACATGGTCCCCCGCTACGCCCGCCCCGCGATGACCGCGATCTGGGAGCCCGAGGCGCGCTATCGCATCTGGTTCGAGATCGAGGCCCACGCGGCCGTCAAGATGGGCGAGATGGGCACCGTGCCGCCGAGCGCCGGCAAGGCCCTGTGGGACTGGTGGGCGACCGCCCCGAAGATCGACGTCGCCGCGATCGACGCGATCGAGGCGGTGACCAAGCACGACGTCATCGCCTTCCTCGACTGGGTGGCCCAGCAGGTCGGCCCGGAGGCGCGCTTCATGCACCAGGGCATGACCAGCTCCGACGTGCTCGACACCACGCTCAACGTGCAGCTCGTCCAGGCCGCCGACATCCTGCTGGAAGACCTCGACGCCCTGCTCGCCGCGATCCGGCGCCGGGCCGAGGAGCACAAGTACACCCCCACGATCGGCCGCAGCCACGGCATCCACGCCGAGCCGGTGACCTTCGGGCTCAAGATGGCCGAGGCCTACGCCGAGTTCGCGCGCTGCCGCAAGCGCCTGCTCGCCGCACGCGAGGAGGTGGCCACTTGCGCGATCTCCGGCGCGGTGGGCACGTTCGCCAACGTCGACCCGGCGGTGGAGCAGTACGTCGCCGACAAGATGGGCCTCGCCGTGGAGCCGGTCTCCACCCAGGTCATCCCGCGCGACCGCCACGCCATGTTCTTCGCCGTGCTGGGCGTCATCGCCAGCTCGATCGAGCGCCTCGCGATCGAGGTCCGCCACCTCCAGCGCACCGAAGTGCTCGAGGCGGAGGAATACTTCTCGCCCGGCCAGAAGGGCTCGTCGGCGATGCCGCACAAGCGCAACCCGGTGCTGACCGAGAACCTCACCGGCCTCGCGCGCGTGGTCCGCTCGGCCGTCGTCCCGGCGATGGAGAACGTGGCGCTGTGGCACGAGCGCGACATCTCGCATTCCTCGGTCGAGCGCTTCATCGGCCCCGACGCCACCATCACTCTCGACTTCGCGCTGGGCCGCCTCACCGGGGTGATCGACAAGCTGCTGGTCTATCCCGCGCGCATGCAGAAGAACCTCGACCGCATGGGCGGGCTCGTCCACTCGCAGCGCGTGCTGCTGGCGCTGACCCAGGCCGGCCTCAGCCGCGACGAGAGCTATCGCCTGGTGCAGCGCAACGCGATGAAGGTGTGGGAATCGGACGGCGCGCTGAGCCTGCTCGAACTGCTCAAGGCCGATCCCGAAGTGGCCGCGGCGCTTCCCGCGCAGGTGATCGAGGACAAGTTCAACCTCGACTACCACTTCAAGAACGTCGACACCATCTTCGCGCGCGTGTTCGGCTGAATCCGGCGACCCGCTTCGACCGGCCCGGGTCGGTCGAAGCCGGCGGGAACGGACGCGCGGTGTCGACCGGGCACGCCCAACCCCTTCCCTTGCCCCGAAATCCCGCCTAGCATCGGCCGCTCACGCGGGGGATAAGCAGGAGGAAGCATGCAGGTCATCCGCACCATCGCGTGGATCGTGGCCACCGCCATACTCGTCGCGTTCATCGCCATGAACTGGAACAAGGTTCCGGTGAATTTCTGGCCGCTGCAGGACGGGAACTACATCCATTTCGAATGGCCGGTCGGCGTCGTCGCGCTGCTGTTCTTCGGCCTCGGCATGCTGCCCATGTGGCTCTACCTGCGTGCCGTGCGCTGGGGGCTGCACCGCCGCATCGCCACGCTCGAGAACTCGCTGCGCGCCACGTCGGCAGCCCCGACGACCACCGCGGCGCCCGCCCCGGTCACCCCCGCCATCACCACGCCGTCCGCCATTCCCGAGGCTGGATCCGGCACCCCGCTCGACACACCAGTGGAAACCCCGAAGACATGAACCGCAATCCCGTCTACCTCGCCCTCGACCTGCCCCGGCTCGATGCCGCCGAGGCGCTTGCACGCAAGGTCTCCGGGCACATCGGCGGGATCAAGCTGGGGCTGGAGTTCTTCTGCGCCCACGGCCACCACGGCGTCCACGAACTCCACAAGGTCGGCCTGCCGATCTTCCTCGACCTCAAGCTGCACGACATCCCCAATACGGTTGCCGGCGCGATGCAGGCGATCCACGTGCTACAGCCCTCCATCGTCACCATCCACGCCGCAGGCGGCCGCGCGATGATGGAGGATGCCAAGGCCGCGGCGGGAGAGAACTGCAAGGTGGTGGCCGTCACCGTGCTCACCAGCCTCGACGGGGACGACCTCGCCGCCATCGGGGTGAGCGCGGATCCCCACGACCAGGCGCTGCGCCTCGCCGAGCTGGCGCACGCGGCCGGGCTGGACGGCATCGTCTGCTCGGGCCACGAGGTGGGTGCGGTCCACAAGCAGTGGAAGGACGGCTACTTCGTCGTGCCCGGCCTGCGGCCCGGCAGCGGCAAGGCCAGCGGCGACCAGAAGCGCACCGTCACGCCCCGCGAAGCACGCGACGCGGGCGCCAGCGTGCTGGTGATCGGGCGGCCGATCAGCCGGGCGGAGGACCCGCTCGCCGCGGCGCGGGCGATCGAAGCCACGCTCTGAAGCGCGCCATCCGTCGACGCGGTCGTTCAGCCCGTCGCAACCTGCTCCCATCCAGATCGTTCATCCCGATCGAAAGCCATGGGAGTGCGACATCACATGAACCGCCTGAGCCTTACCGCAGCGGCCGCCCTCGGCGCGCTGGCGATCTCCGCCGCGCCGGCGCTCGCGCAGCAGATGCCCGTGCCCGCCATCGAGGCGGGGCACACCCTGCTCACCGTCATGGCCGAAGGGTCCTCCACGCGCGAGCCGGACCTGGCCAACTACACCGCCGGGGTGACCACGCAGGGAACCACCGCGAGCGAGGCCCTGTCCGCCAATTCTGCCCAGATGAGCCAGGTCATCGCCGCGCTCAAGCGCGCCGGCATCGCGGACAAGGACGTGCAGACCAGCAACCTGAGCGTCAATCCCGTCTACGCGCGTCCCAAGCGCCTGCCCGACGGCAGCTACGAGGAAGGCCCCCAGCGCATCGTCGGCTACCAGGCCAACAACTCCGTCTCGGTCCGGCAGCGCAAGCTGGGCGACATGGGCAAGGTCATCGATGCGCTGGTCAACGCCGGGGCGAACCAGGTGAACGGCCCCAATTTCACGCTCGCCGAGCCGCAGGCGGCGCAGGACGAGGCGCGCGCGGAGGCGATGAAGTCCGCCCGTGCCCGCGCCGAGCTCTACGCCCGCGCCTCGGGGCTGCGCGTGGCGCGCATCGTCTCCATCAGCGAGAGCGGCGGCTACGTGCCGCAACCGGTGATGTACGTGCGCAAGGCGGCCATGGATTCCGCTGCCGCACCGGCCCCGCCGGTCGCCGCCGGCGAGCTCGAGATGACCGTCAACGTGACCGTGCAGTTCGAACTGGCGCCCTGAGGCGCGGACCCGCGCGGCGTCCTTGCGGGCTGCGCGCTTGCGGGCTGCGCGCGGGCCGCTAGATACCGGTCCTCTCGACACGACAGGAGCGCCTATGCCCACCGCGGCGATCAAGATCTGCGGCATCAGCACCCCCGCGGCGCTCGAAGCGGCGATCCGCGCGCGGGCGGCGCACATCGGGCTGGTGTTCTTCGCCCCGAGCCCAAGGGCAGTGACGCCGGCCGAGGCCGCCCCCCTTGCGGAGCGCGCCGCCGGGCGCGTCGGGCGCGTCGGGCTCTTCGTCGATGCCGACGACGCGCTGATCGGCGAGGCACAGGCCGCGGCCCGGCTCGACGCGCTCCAGCTCCACGGCGCCGAAACGCCCGAGCGGACCGCCCAGCTGCGCGCCCGCTTCGGCATCCCGGTGTGGAAGGCGCTGCCCGTGGCGACCGCGGCCGACGTGGCGCGCGCGACGGCTTACGCGGGCGCCGTGGACCTCGTCCTGTTCGACGCCAAGACGCCGAAGGGCACCCTGCCCGGCGGCATGGGACTGAGCTTCGACTGGAGCCTCGTCGCCCATTGGAAAGGTCCCGTCGCCTGGGGCCTGGCCGGCGGTCTCGATCCCGCGAATGTGGCCGAGGCGATCCGGCAGACCGGAGCGCCGCTGGTCGACACCTCCTCGGGCGTCGAGAGCGCGCCGGGCGTCAAGGACGCGGATCGCATCGCTGCCTTCTGCGCCGCGGTCCGCTCCGCCGCCTGACCCTGCCGCTAACTCTGCCGCCAAACTCTGCCGTCAGACTCTGCCGCCCGAGGGGGCCCGTGCACGAAAAAGGGCGGCCCGTTTCCGGACCGCCCTGTCTCGACGCCTGCGCACGCCCACTCGGGACTTGCGGCGCGCGCAGGCTCCAAGCGATCAGAACTTCACGCCCACGCCGACGAGGCCACGATCGGCGTCGGTGGTGTGGTCGCCGACCAGCAGGTGCTGGTACTCGGCCTTGAGGTAGGTGCGCGAGCCGAGGTCCTGCTGGACGCCGCCGCCCACGCCCACCGCGCTGTTGCAGCTGCGGCAGTTCTTCGACTGCCAGTCCGCCAGCGCGTAGACCTTGGTGGCCGGGAGAACGCGGGCGCCGATGCGGCCGCCGGCGCCCCACGAGACGCGGGTGCCGCCGGTCAGCACCTTGTCGGCCGAACCCTGCACACCCACGAAAAGCTTTTCGCCGAGGTCGTAGTCGTAGCCCACGGCAACGCCCGCAACTGCATCGCTGTCGCTACCGTCCCAGATCACGCCGGTGCGCGCCTCGATGCGGGCCTCGTTGGCCAGGGCGGGAGTGGCGGCGGCCACGGCGGCAGCCGCGGCGAGCGAGACAAGTGCAATACGCATATTCTGTACTCCAGTATTTCATCCCGGCCCTCACCGGGGAGCACGCCGCTGGGCCTGGGTTCCTTGCGGTCACATGAACGAAAATTTCACGGGATCAGCAGGAACGTCACAAAGCTGCCGGGCGGAGACACTTTGATGCTTTTGGCCTGACCCGAGTTGCGACATTTGCAATTGTAAGCGGCACTTGCGATCACCATCGCACGCTTGCCCGGGTGGCTGCGCGAATGGCGTCTGGACAAGGGACTAGCCCTCTGCCAATCGCCCGGATCATGACTGCTCAACCGCCCGCGAACTCGCTGCGCTCGCTGCCCGACGAAACCGGTCACTTCGGCCAGTTCGGCGGCCGTTACGTCGCCGAAACGCTGATGCCGCTCATCCTCGATCTCGAGGCAGAGTACCGCAAGGCGCAGGGCGACTCCGCCTTCCAGGCCGAGTTCGAGGACCTGCTGCGGACCTTCGTGGGGCGGCCCAGCCCGCTCTACCCGGCTCCGCGCATCACCGAGCACTTCCGCGCCCTCGCGCCCGAAGGCAAGGGCCCGAAAATCTACTTCAAGCGCGAGGACCTGAACCATACCGGCGCGCACAAGATCAACAACTGCATCGGCCAGATTCTCCTGGCCATCCGCATGGGCAAGACGAAGATCATCGCCGAGACCGGGGCCGGCCAGCACGGCGTCGCCACCGCCACCGTCGCGGCGCGCTTCGGCCTGCCCTGCACGATCTTCATGGGCGCCAAGGATGTCGAGCGGCAGAAGCCCAACGTGTTCCGCATGAAGCTGCTGGGCGCCGAGGTGCAGCCTGTCACCAGCGGCGCGGAGACGCTCAAGGACGCGATGAACGAGGCACTGCGCCACTGGGTCGCCAACGTCCACGACACCTTCTACATCATCGGCACCGCCGCCGGCCCGCATCCCTATCCCGAGCTGGTGCGCGACTTCCAGAGCGTGATCGGCACCGAGACGAAGCAGCAGATGCTGGAGGCCGAGGGCCGCCTGCCCGACATGCTCGTGGCGGCGGTGGGTGGCGGGTCGAACGCGATCGGCATGTTCCACCCCTTCCTCGACGATCCCGAGGTGGCGATGGTGGGGATCGAGGCCGCCGGCCACGGGATCGAGAGCGGCCAGCATGCCGCCAGCCTCACCGGCGGCCGGCCGGGCATCCTCCACGGCAACAAGACCTACCTGCTCCAGGACGAGGACGGCCAGATCACCGAGGCCCATTCGATCAGCGCGGGGCTGGACTATCCGGGCCTCGGCCCCGAGCACTCCTGGCTGCACGAGAGCGGTCGCGTCCGCTACCTGCCGATCACCGACGCGCAGGCGCTCGAGGCGTTCCAGCTCTGCTGCGCGCTGGAAGGCATCATCCCCGCTCTCGAAAGCGCTCACGCCCTGGCCGCGCTGCCGCAGCTGACGGCCGAGATGGACGCCGACAGGCTGCTCGTCGTCAACGTCTCGGGCCGCGGCGACAAGGACATCTTCACGGTGGCCGAGGCGCTGGGAGTGGAGCTTTGAAGAAGGGCGGGTGGCAGCGGTCGCTGATCGACGCCGCCCTCCTGTGGGTGGCGGTGTTCCCGGCGATCAAGGTCCTGGCCGAGCTGGTGCGGGCCCGCAGCTTCGATCTCTCCGGCGCCGGCTACTTCTGGGCTTTCGCATTCCGCGGGAGCTGGGGCGAGATCGCCATCAGCCTGGCCTACCTCGCCCTGTACATCGGCCTGACCGCCGCCATTCTCCGCTTCTCCGGAAAGACGCTGTTCTCCTGATGACCCGCTTCGAAACCGCCTTCGCCAAGGGGCCTGCCCTCGTCTGCTTCATCACCGGGGGCGACGGCGACACCGCGGCCAACCTCGACGCGCTGGTCGCGGGCGGCGCGGACGTGATCGAGTTGGGCATGCCCTTCACCGATCCGATGGCGGACGGCCCGGCGATCCAGGAAGCGAACCTGCGCTCGCTCGCCAAGGGCACCCGCACCGCCGACATCTTCGCCATCGCCGCCGCCTTTCGCCAGCGTCACCCGCAGGTGCCGCTGGTGCTGATGGGCTACGCCAACCCGATGACCATCCGCGGCCCCGAGTGGTTCGCGCAGGAATGCGCCGCGGCCGGCGTCGATGGCGTGATCTGCGTCGACATCCCCAGCGAGGAGGACGCCGCGCTCGGCCCGGCCCTGCGCGCGCGCGGCGTGTCGCTGATCCGCCTTGCCACGCCGACCACCGACGCGGCGCGCCTGCCCAAGGTGCTGGAGGGCTCCTCGGGCTTCCTCTACTACGTCTCGGTCGCGGGCATCACCGGCATGCAGCAGGCGGCGCAGGGTTCGATCGAAGACGCGGTGGCCCGGCTCAAGGCGGCCAGCGACATTCCGGTCGCGGTCGGCTTCGGCGTGCGCACGCCCGAGCAGGCCGCCGCCATCGCCAGGGTCGCCGACGGGGTGGTCGTCGGCTCGGCCTTCGTCGACATCGTCAAGCAGCACGGCGACGCCGCTCCGGGGCCCTTGCAGGACTACACGGCATCGCTGGCCGAAGCGGTTCACTCGGCCCGCGACGAGGCTTGACCTGTTCCGCTGGACGGCAGGGGCTTCGACAAGCGCGGCCCGAGCGGATTTGAGAGAAAGTCTCGGTTCGATGGCTTGCGAAGTTGCTCTGTATCCCGCTCGGGCTGAGCCTGTCGAAGCCCCGGCGCGCGAGGCATCGCGGAGGCACCAATGAAGGATTTCGCGGTTTCGGACGCACCCGCCGTCCAGGCGCAGCTCGACCGGCTCGCCGCGCTGTCGTTGCCGCAGGGGCGCCTCGGCCTCGAGGCGATCCGCACGCTGCTCGCCCGGTTGGGCGACCCGCACCTGGCGATCCCGCCCGCCTTCCACGTCGCCGGCACCAACGGCAAGGGCTCGACCTGCGCCTACCTGCGCGCGATCCTGGAGGCGGAAGGGCTGTCGGTCCACGCGATCACCAGTCCCCACCTCGTCCGCTACAACGAGCGCATCCGCATCGCGGGCCGGCTGGTGGAGGACGACGCGCTCGCGGCGCTGCTGGGCGAAGTGCTGGATGCCGCCGAGGGGCTGCAGGTCAGCTTCTTCGAGGTCACCATCGGCGCCAGCTTCCTGGCCTTCGCGCGCCACCCCGCGGACGCCTGCGTGGTCGAGGTGGGGCTCGGCGGGCGGTTCGACGCCACCAACGTCCTGCCCGCGCCGCTGGTCTGCGGCATCGCCACGCTCGGCATCGACCACGAGCGCTTCCTCCTCGCGCCCGAGGACGGGACCCCGGCGGAGCCGCTCTCCCGCATCGCCTTCGAGAAGGCGGGCATCCGGCGCCCGCAGGTGCCGCTGGTCACCCAGGCCTACCCGCACGAGGTCATGGCCATCCTCCAGTCGCTCGCCGCGTCCGACCACGTTCCGCTCTTCGCGCGGGGCGAGAGCTGGAAGGCGCAGGTGACTAGCGACGCCATCTGGTTCGAGGACCAGGACGGCTCGGTCACCCTGCCCCTTCCCGGGATGCCCGGCGCGCACCAGGCGGACAATGCCGCGCTGGCGGTCGCCATGCTGCGCCGGCAGGACCGCCTGCGCGTGAGCCCGGCCGCTCTGGCGCAGGGCATTCGGGCCGCGCACTGGCCGGCGCGGATGCAGCGGCTGGGCGACGGCCCGCTGACGCGGCTGGTGCCGGGCACTCCCGTCTGGCTCGACGGCGGGCACAACCGCGATGCCGGCCTGGCCCTGGAGGCGTTCCTGCGCGAGCGCGAGCTGGCCCCGCACCTCATCCTCGGCATGATCGCGGGCAAGGACCCGGCGGCGCTGCTCGATCCCTTGCACCCGCTGGTGGAGAGCGTGACGCTGGTGCCCGTTCCCGGCCACGAGTGCCACCCGCCCGAAGCCTTCGCCGGCTGGCCGGTCGAGACCACCACCGCGCCGGACGTGGCGAGCGCCCTCGCCCGCTTGGAGCCGCGCAACCCGCGCGCGGTGCTGATCGCCGGCTCGCTCTACCTCGCCGGCGCCGTGCTGCGCGCGAACGGGGAGCTGCCGGACTGAGGCGTCTGGAGGCGGCGCTCAGCCGAAGACGTCGTCCGTGTCTTTGTCCCCCACCTCGCCGGCCGAGCCCATCGCCTGGTCGACCAGGCCGGAGCGGCTCATCCACCAGAACAGCACGATCCCCGGCAGCGCGGCGAGCGTGGTCAGGAGGTAGAAGTTGACGTAGCCCATGGCTTCGATCAGCGCGCCCGCGGTGGTCCCGGTCACCAGCCGGCCGACGACGCTCGCCCCGGCCGAGATCAGCGCATACTGCGCCGCCGTGTAGCGCAAGTCGCACAGCGCCGAGAAATAGGCGATGACCACCACGCCGCCGTAGCCCGAGGCGACGTTCTCGAACCCGATCGCGCCCGCCATGCCCCAGTTGCTGTGGCCCGCCGCGGCGAGCACGGCGAAGCTGAGGTTGGAGACGCCCATCAGCAACAGCGACAGCAGCACCGAGCGCTTGAGCCCCAGGCGCGCATAGGCGATGCCGCCGATGAACACCCCGATCAGGTAGGCCCAGAAGCCCAGGCCCACGTCGTAGATGGCGATCTCGTCGTTGCTGAAGCCGAGGTCGTCGAACAGCAGGCGGAAGGTCAGGTTCGCCAGCGTGTCGCCGATCTTGTGGACGAGGATGAACAGCAGGACCAGCAGGGCGCCGTTGCGGCGGAAGAACTCGCCGAAGGGGCCGGCGATCGAGGACCACACCTCGGCCATCCCCCGCTTCTCCACCACCACCTTGCGGCGCTCCGGTTCGCCCAGCACCAGCGCGGTCACCATCGCCGGCAAGGCGAAGAGCGCGCAGGCCATGTAGCCCGCGCTCCAGCCGTGACGGGCCGAGACCACCAGGGCCAGCGCACCTGCGCCTGCCGAGCCGATCCGCCAGCCGTACTGGCTCATGCCCGAGCCGGTGCCGAGCTGGTAGGGCTTGAGCGTCTCGATGCGATAGGCGTCGATGACGATGTCGTAGCTCGCTCCGGCCACGCCCACCAGCACCGCGGCGGCGACGGTGGCGCCGATGCCCGCCCCCGGGTCGACGAGCGCGAGGTTGAAGACGGCCGCGATCACTGCGACGCCGCAGACCAGCATCCACGAGACGCGCTGGCCCATGCGGTGCAGCACCGGCAGGTGGACGCCGTCGATCACCCAGGCCCAGAACACCTTGAGGTTGTAGACCAGGAAGGCGAGGGTGAAGGCGGTGACGGTCTTCTTGTCGATCCCGTCCTGCGCCAGGCGCGTGGTCAGCGTTGCGCCGATCATCGCATAGGGGAAGCCGGAGGACAGGCCGAGCAGGAAGGCGGCCAGCGATTCCTTCTCGAAATAAGGCTTGATCGAGTCCCAGACGCTGCGACGCTCTGCACTGCTACCGGCGTCCACGCCTGTCTCCCGCTTGCGAATGGCCGGCAACTTAGCGTTCCCCGGCGCGAAGGGAAGGCTGGATGAAGCGGCGATCAACAGGTATGGGCGCTCGCATGTCCAAACCTCCCAGCAAGTCCGGCGGCGCAGGCCGCGGCCGCCCGCCCGGCGGCTCCTCCCGCGACGGCGCCTTCTCCGGCCGATCCTCCCGCGGGGGACCATCCCGCGGCGGGCCCTCTCGCGAGGGCCGAGCGGGCGCATCGCGCGACAGCGCACCCCGCGGCCGCGACCGCAGCGGAGACGCGCCGCGCGGCGGGCGGGGGCAGGACGGCGAGCGACGGCAGGAAGGCGAGCGGCGCGGGGGCGGCTATCGCGCTGGCCCTGCACGCGAAGGCGCGCGCGACACCGCTCCGCGCGAGGGCGGCTATCGCCAAGGACCCCGTCACGAGCGGCTGCGCGACGAGAGGCCCCGCGACGAGCGGCCCCGCGCGGCAGAGGGGGAGCGCGGCCCCAGGCGCCCTGCGCGCGATCGCGGAACCGAGGACCGCTATGGCGGTCAGCGGCGCAGCCAGGGACCCGGCTCCCCCCATTCGACCACACGTTCCACCGCCCGGCCGGGCCCGGCGCCGCGCGCCGCCGCACCGACTCCCAAAGACCCTACCCTTCCCGCGCGCGAGGGCGAGCGCATCGCCAAGCTGCTCGCGCGCGCCGGCGTCGCCAGCCGCCGCGAAGTGGAGCGGATGATCGCGGAAGGCCGCGTCAAGCAGGGCGACCAGGTGATCGACGCGCCCTCCACGGTGCTGACCAGCCTCGCCGGCATCACCGTGGACGGCACGCCCGTCCGCGACCCGGAGGCCACCCGCCTGTTCCTGTTCCACAAGCCGGCGGGCCTCATCACCGCCGAGCGCGATCCCGCCGGGCGGCCGACGATCTACACCGCGCTGCGCAACGCGCTGCCGGAGAATGCCGGACGGGTCATGCCGATCGGCCGCCTCGACCTCAGCACCGAGGGTCTGCTGCTGCTGACCAACGACGGCGCGTTCAAGCGCCAGCTGGAGCTGCCGGCCACGGGCGTCCCGCGCACCTACCGCGCCCGCACCTTCGGCGACATCACCCAGGCCCGGCTCGAGGAGCTGATGGAAGGCATCGAGGTGGACGGCGTGATCTACGGCCGCATCGACGCCAACATGGAGCGCCGCACCGGGCGCAACCAGTGGATCGAGATGACCCTGACCGAAGGCAAGAACCGCGAGGTGCGCCGCGTGCTCGAAGCGCTGGGCCTGCAGGTCAGCCGCCTGATCCGCGTCGCCTACGGCCCCTTCCGGCTCGGCGACCTGCCCAAGGGCGCGGCCGGCGAGATCTCGCAGCGCGACCTCGACAACTTCCGCCGCACCTTGCCGGAGGGCGCGGCTTGAGCGGCGGCCTGCGCATCGTCGCGGGCGAGTGGCGCGGCCGCAAGCTGCTCGCGCCGCAGGGCGACACCACCCGCCCCACCGCCGATCGCACGCGCGAGACGCTGTTCTCGATGCTGGTGAGCCGGCTCGGCGACTTCGAGGGGCTGCGGGTCGCGGACCTCTTCGCCGGCTCGGGCGCGCTGGGGCTGGAGGCGCTCTCGCGCGGGGCGGCGCATTGCCTCTTCGTGGACCAGGACCCCGCCGCCATCCGCGCCATCCGCGCCAACATCGCCAATCTCAAGGCACAGCCGCGCAGCGACGTGCGCGCCTCCTCGGTTCTGTCGCTGGGCCCTGCCCGGGAGCCGCTCGACCTCGTGCTGCTGGACCCGCCCTACGACACCGGCGCGGGCGCCGTCGCCGTCGACAAGCTGGCGCGCCTGGGGTGGATCGGCGAAGGCACCTGGGTCAGCCTCGAGACCGGCAAGGGCGAGAGCGTGGCGATCCGCGGCTTCGAGGCCGATGCGGAGCGCGACGTCGGCAAGGCGCGGCTGCACCTTCTCCGCCGGACTTGACATTTAGAACCATTTAGGTTATAAGCCTCGCCATCCGCACTGGAGCGTGGCCACGTTCCGGGACGGTGTATCGGGTCGGCGTCGTGGGCCGTGCGCGGGTTGAAAGCCGTGGACCACGCCACGAGCGTCCTCCCGGAAGCGGTTCACGGACGGGGCGGCTTGCGGCCCTCTCCACCCCCGCTCCCGCGCACCGGTCGCTGGCGCTTGTCGTCCAGGTCCACGCCGCGGGAGAGGACCGGCCCCTGTCTGCGAGCCCGCAGCGCCGGTCCGGACCGTTTCCGCCAGGGCCGAACCGGGCTGCGGCGATGGCTACCCGGTCGTTCGCGACGCGACCTTCGCACCGTCCCCGCGCGCCTGCAGGGACGCCCCGACGCCGGCCCGATGTTCGCCAGCGACTTTCCCCAGGCGTTACCCCGCATTCGCCAGCGGGCAATGAAGCGTGCCCTCGAACCCCTCCGTCAGCGCTGACGCGCTGCCACCTCCCCATCGCTTTGCGACAGGGAGGATCGCCCGCGCCCCGCTCCTCCCCGTTCCGCAGGAATGGGGAGGGGGACCGCCCGCGCAGGGGGGGGTGGCGGGGTCATCTTCCCTTACTTGCCGCCGCGGTTGCGGCAGTTGTCGGTCACCGTCTTGCTGCAGACCGGATAGTCCTTGTCCATCGCGGTGGCCGGCGGCGGGGTCAGCGCGCCCTTGTAGGGACCGCCCTGGTAGTTCTCGTCGGCGGGCATGGCCGGGCGCGCCGCCTGCGAGGCGTTCTGCGGGTCCGGCACGCCGGCGGTCGGCATCCCCGGTCCCGGAGGGTTCGCCTGGCCCGGAGGCGTCGACGGGGTCTGCCCGTTCATCTGCTGGATCACCGAGTTCCATGCCATCTGGCGCTGCTCGGGCGTCATCCTGTAGATCTGGCCGCGCTGGTCGCCGGTGAGCGCCCAGTAGCCTTTCTGCTGCTCGCCCGTGAGCGTCCAGTAGTAGACCTTGTAGTCATTGGGCCAGGACTCGTAGTCGGTCTTCTGCGCCGGGCTCCAGGCGTCGTAGACCGCCTTCTGCTCGGGCGTCAGCGTCGGCGCGGCGGACAAGGTGGCGGGCGAGGTCGAAGACGGGGCAGCGGGTGCGCCCTGGGCCTGGAGCGCCGCGGGGACGGCGAGCAGGAGGGCAGCGGAGCCGGCGAGCATGAACTTGCGCATTGTCTCTCTCCGTATGTGCTTCTGGTTGCCCGATCGACGAACATGCCCGGCAATTGTTCCTCCCGTGCGACGAAGCGGGCTTGCACCGCGTTGCCCCGTTCCCTAGTTGTTCACGGTGAACAATCTGCAAGCCCCTCCCCCCGGTCCCCCTGGCGATCAGGGCACCGATCCGCTGATCGACGGCCTCAACCCGCCGCAGCGCGAAGCGGTACTGACGACCGAGGGGCCGGTGCTGATGCTGGCGGGCGCCGGCACCGGCAAGACCGCGGCGCTGACGGCCCGACTCGCGCACCTGATCCGTGCCCGCCTCGCCTGGCCGAGCGAGATCCTGTGCGTCACCTTCACCAACAAGGCCGCGCGCGAGATGCGCGAGCGCGTGGGCCGGCTGATCGGCCCGGCAGTCGAAGGCATGCCCTGGCTGGGCACGTTCCACGCCATCGCCGCCAAGATGCTGCGCCGCCATGCGGAGCTGGTGGGGCTGCAGCCCAACTACACGATCATCGACACCGACGACCAGCTGCGCCTGCTCAAGCAGCTGATCCAGGCCGAGGGGCTGGACGAGAAGCGCTGGCCCGCGCGCCAGCTCGCCGGCTGCATCGACCGCTGGAAGAACCGCGGGCTGAACCCGGCCGACCTCGACGCCGGGGAGAGCGAGGCCTACGCCAACGGCAAGGGGCAGAAGTTCTACCAGCTCTACCAGGACCGGCTGCGGGCGGTGAACGCCTGCGACTTCGGCGACCTGCTGCTCCACATGCTCAACATCCTGCGCACCCACCGCGAAGTGCTGGAGCAGTACCAGCAGCGCTTCAAGTACGTCATGGTGGACGAGTACCAGGACACCAACCAGGTCCAGTACCTGTGGCTGCGCCTGATCGCGCAGGGTCGCCAGAACATCTGCGTGGTGGGCGACGACGACCAGTCGATCTACTCCTGGCGCGGTGCCGAAGTGGCCAACATCCTGCGCTTCGAGAAGGACTTTCCCGGCGCCAAGGTCATCAAGCTGGAGCAGAACTACCGCTCCACGCCGCAGATCCTCGCCGCCGCCTCGGGCCTCATCGACGAGAACACCCAGCGGCTCGGCAAGACGCTGTGGACCGAGCGCCACGCGGGCGACAAGCTGCGCGTGATCGGCGTCTGGGACGGACCGGAGGAGGCGCGCCGCGTCGGCGACGAGATCGAGCGGCTGGAGCGCGAAGGCGCCCCCCTCGACCAGATCGCCATCCTCGTGCGCGCGCAGTACCAGACACGCGAGTTCGAGGACCGCTTCATCTCGATCGGCATGAAGTACCGCATCGTCGGCGGCTTCCGCTTTTACGAGCGCGCCGAGATCCGCGACGCGCTCGCCTACCTGCGCGTGATCGCCCAGCCCGCCGACGACCTCGCCTTCGAGCGCATCTACAACGCGCCCAAGCGCGGGCTCGGCGCCAAGGCGCTGGAGGGCATCCACACCCTCGCCCGCCGGCGCGGCATCCCGCTGACCACCGCCGCGGTCGAGATTGCCGACAGCGACGAGCTCCCGGCCCGCGCGCGCAACACCTTCCTGGCGCTGATGCGCGACTTCGCGCGCTGGCGCGACCTCTCGGCCACCGAAGGCCCGGCCGACCTGCTGCGCACGGTGATGGACGAGTGCGGCTATACCGACGCGCTGCAGGCGGAGAAGACCGCCGAGGCCACCGGCCGGCTGGAGAACCTCGCCGAGCTCGCCCGCGCCATGGAGGAGTACGACAGCCTCGGGCAGTTCCTTGAGCACGTCAGCCTCGTCATGGACAACGAGAACGCGGCGGACGAGGAGAAGGTCACGATCATGACCATGCACGCCGCCAAGGGGCTGGAATTCGACAACGTGTTCCTGCCCGGCTGGGAAGAGGGCGTGTTCCCCTCGCAGCGCGCGCTCGACGAAGGCGGGCTCGCCAGCCTGGAAGAGGAGCGCCGCCTCGCCTACGTCGCGATCACCCGCGCCCGGCGCAAGTGCACCATCCTGCACGCGGCCAACCGGCGCATCTACGGCCAGTGGACCAGTTCGATCCCCTCGCGCTTCATCGCCGAGCTGCCCGAGGACCACGTCGAGAGCGAGACCACGCTGTCGGGCGGCGCCTCGCTGTGGCGCGCGCAGTGGTCCGAACATGCCGATCCCTTCGCCGACGTCGCGCGCCTGCAGCCTTCGCGCATCACCACCCGCGGGCCCGGCTGGCAGCGCGCCGCGGCGCAGGACTACGACCCCAAGCCCAAGCGCGTCGCCGAAGCCTCGCGCAGCGCCGCCAGCTTCGCCGCCAAGCCGCGCAGCGACATCGCCGTGGGTGCGCGCGTGTTCCACGAGAAGTTCGGCTACGGCGCGGTGGTGGAGCAGGAAGGCAACAAGCTGGAGATCGAGTTCGAGCAGGCCGGCCGCAAGCGGGTGATCGACAGCTTCGTCAAGCCTGCCTGAGTACGGGGTCGACGAGCGCCCGGCCCGCACTTGCGCACCGGCGCCCCCGGGGGGCGCCCGCTCACTCCCGGTCAATCCCACTTACCGTGGCTGCGATGAGCCGCGGCGCTCGCGCCATTGCCTCTGCCACCCCGCACTGTACACTGGTTCAACAGGAACAAGAGTCACAAGCGAGAGGTATTGGGAGTGCTCAAATCAGCAGACGGCGGCCTGCGGCCGGTGCCGTTCCCGATCGACGATCCCGAACGCATCCCGGTCAAGCGCTACTTCGACGCGGACTTCTACCAGGCCGAGCTGGACCACCTCTGGCCGCACGTCTGGCAGATGGCCTGCCGCGTGGAGCAGATCCCCGAGGTCGGTGACTGGATCGAGTACGAGAACGTCGGCAAGTCGGTGATCGTGGTGCGGACCGCCAGCGGCGTGAAGGCGTTCCACAACGCCTGCCGTCACCGCGGCGTGCCGTTCGCCGGTGGCTCGCCGCTCGGCTCCTCGCATCCCACCGCCCACGGCAACTGCGCCAAGACCGGGTTCGTCTGTCCGTTCCACGGCTGGCGCTGGAACATGGATGGGGAGAACACCCTCGTCTACGGCAAGCACCTGTTCACCGAGCGCCAGCTCCAGGACGACGACATCAACCTGATTCCCTGCCGCGCCGAGGTCTGGGGCGGCTGCGTGTGGATCAACCATGACGAGGACGCGCCCTCGGTGCGCGAGAGCTTCGGCCCCGTCGCCGATCGCCTCGACGCGCACCACATCGGCCAGCTGCGCGCGGAATGGTGCTACGGCGCCGTGCTCCCCGCCAACTGGAAGATCGCGATGGAGGCCTTCATGGAGGGCTACCACGTGATGCAGACGCACCCGCAGCTGCAGCACGCGGCGCCGCAGATGTACGACAGCATGTACGCCTGGGCCCACAATCCCGAGCGGATCCCGATGATCGCCGATCCCGACCAGTCGATCGAGCAGAACATCGACGCCACCATCCGCAACATGGAGCTGCTGAGCGAAGGCATGGCCGGCATGATCCACGAGAAGGAAGTGGACATCGCCCGCAGCCTGCGCCGCGCGACCGAGGGGCTGCCCGAGGACAAGGGCCAGGCCATGATGATGTGGCTCGGCATGGTCATGCACCAGGTCGGCGCCCAGCTGAAGGCGCGCGGCGAGCCGGTGCCCGACTTGTGCGCGGTGGCCCAGTCGGACCCCGTCAACGCGGTCGAGTTCCTGTTCCCGCACTACTTCCTGCTGCCCTACTTCAGCTCGATGTCGGCCTACCGCATCCGCCCGCTGGGTCCCGAGAGCTGCTTCTTCGAGATCTGGTCGCTGACCTTCTTCCCCGAAGGCGAGGAGCCGGAGCCGGTGATGGAGCCGATCGTGCTGCCCTACGACAGCCCGGACTTCCCACCGATCCCGCGGCAGGACTACTCGAACATCCCGCTGCAGCAGAAGGGACTGCACGCCAGCGGCTTCGAGTTCATGCGCCTGTCCAGCCGCGTCGAGGGCATGATCAGCAATTACCAGCGGATCATCGACGGCTACATCGCCGGCGTTCCGCAGGACAAGCTGGCGAGCGCGACCAACCTGCTGGGCGGCAACTTCGACGGCAAGATCGAGGACCTGGGCTTCTGACCCGACGGGGAGCCCTCGGGCTCCCCATCGTCAATGGCGACGCGCCCTTCCCTCACCGGTCGCGAGGCGGGCCCTGGGCGCCGGCCCTGTCACGCCACGTCGGGCAGACCTGCACCGGTCGCGACGAAGTCCTCCAGCGCCGTCTCGGGCAGCGCCCGCGCAAAGAGGTAGCCCTGGAGCTCGTTGCAGCCCGCGGCGGAGAGCAGGTGCATCTGGTCCCGGCTCTCCACGCCTTCCGCGGTCACCGTCAGCCCCATCGCATGCCCCAGCGTCACCACCGAGGTCACGATCGCCGCGGCCTCGTGGTCGTGCGCCAGGTTCTGGGTGAAGGAGCGGTCGATCTTGATCTTGTCCACCTTGAAGTGGCGCAAGTAGCTCAGGCTGGAATAGCCCGTCCCGAAGTCGTCGAGCGCGATGCGGAAGCCCGCCTCGCGCAGGCAGCGCAGGATCTCCGCAGCCACGCTGTCGTCCCCCAGCAGGACGCTCTCGGTGATCTCCAGCTCGATCTGCGAGGGTGAGCAGCCGGCGTCCCGGGCGATGGCGATGATCGTGGCGGCGAGCTCGGGCGAGCGGAACTGCACGGCGGACAGGTTCACCGCCACGAACAGGTCGGGGAAGCGCGCCGCCACCCGGCACGCCTGCTCCAGCACCCATTCGCCGAGCGGCACGATCAGGCCGGTCTCCTCCGCGATCGGGATGAATTGCTCGGGCGGGATCGGACCGCGCGTCGGATGCGTCCAGCGCAGCAGCGCTTCCAGGCCAAGGACGCGGCCACTCGCGGCGTTCACCTCGGGCTGGTAGTGGACCTCCAGCCCCGATCGCGCCCCGATGGCGCTGCGCAGGTCCGCCTCGATCTGCCTGCGCAACTTGACCGTCTCGTCCATGTGCGGCGCGAAGATCCAGCAACGCCCCCGCCCGGCCCGCTTCGCATGGTAGAGCGCGATGTCGGCCTTGCGCATCAGTTCGCCGCGATCGGTGCCGGCTTCGGGCACCATCACCACGCCCATGCTGACGCCGACGAAGACCTGGTTGCCCATCAGCACGAAGGGCTGCTGGACGGTCTCGAGGATGCGTTCGCAGACCTGCTCGATATCCTCGCGGCAGTGGGCGCTCCCCAGGAGCACCGAGAACTCGTCCCCGCCGATGCGGGCGACCGTGTCTATCGCTCGCACGGCAGCGCCTAGGCGGCCGGCGAACTCGCGTATCAGCACGTCCCCGGCCGCGTGACCGAGGGTATCGTTCACCTGCTTGAACCGATCGAGGTCCAGCGCGAGCAGGGCGAAGCACTCTCCCCGCCGGGCGCGGGCCAGCGCCTGGTCCATGCGGTCCTGGAACAAGGCGCGGTTGGGCAGTCCGGTGAGGACGTCGTGGAACGCCAGGTGCTGGGCCTGCGCCTCGCTGGCCTGGAGATCGACGATCGTCGCGGAGAGCCGCCGGCCCGAACACCACAGCGACCGGATCAGCAAGCCCAGCGCCGCGAACATGAGCAGGATCAGGAGCGCTGCGGACGGTGCCAGCACGCGCAGGATCCGCGTACCCGGCAGGTCCGGCCTCCAGAAGAAAAAGCCGATCCGCTTGCCGCGCTCGTCGGTGAACTCCACGATGGTCTCGCCAGGTCCCGGGTTCGCCTGTTGCGAGAAGCGCAGACCGTCTATCAGGTGCCATGCGGAAAGCTCGCGGAGGTACTCGCCATCGAGGAAGCGGACGCTGACGAGTACGGCCCGGCCGCGGGCGCTGGCGTTCTTCTCGGCGATCGGCATGACGCTCGCCGCTGCCGGGCGCCCGCCTACCTCCGTCGAATCGCTGGCGAAGATCGTGCCGGAGCGCGTCAGCACGGTGGCGCGGCGTCGCGAGGGCAAGCCCGCCGACCCGCCTCCGCGCGCCGGGCTGCGCGCTTCGCGCCCGACCGTGTCGAGCAGCGGCTGGAGATCGGCCGCCACCGCGGCGAAGCGCGAGGGTTCGGCAGGACGGCCCGCCACGAAGGCATAGATTGGCTGCCCCCGCGCATCAAGGATGAAGGTCATGTCGTGACGGAACATGTCCGCCAGCCACTGGCCGATCTCGGTGTCGAGCCAGGCGCGGTCCCGGGCGGGGGCGGCCAGCTGGTCCGAGAGCTGCTTCCAGGTGGCCAGCCCCTGCTGTTCGTACGCGATCTGGTCGGCGCTGCTTGAGAGGGCCAGCCGCGTGATGCGGGTCTGGCGCTGCATCGAGACGTCGTTGCTGGTCCTCGTCGCCCAATACAGCCCGAAGCCGGCGATCAGCACGACGGCCGCGGCGAGCAGAGCCACCGGCAGCAGCACCTGCCTCTGGAAATGCCGGCGGAATGTCGTCGGATCGGCCAGGGACCGTTGCACGCGCTTCACCTCTCCTGCCTCCCGCTGCAACGCAATTAGCATGCGGCGGTTTACAAAAGTTTTCGCGCATGGCGCGGAGCGGAAAGTATTTCTCTCCAGGGCGCCGCCACCTGTTGCGATTGGCCAGAGATACGGCGAGCACAGGAATAGGATCTGTTAACTGTCCGGCGTTACGATGCGCAGGGGGATCAGCGAAGTGCTATCGTGGATGTGACCAGCCTCTCTCCCGCCATGGACGCGACCGGCCAGTCGGATGCGCTACTGCGCGAGCAGTACATGAGCCTGCGCCGGCAGATCCCGCTCATGTACTTGCTGATGTCGATCAACGTCGCCTTCCTGGCCATCGTGGCGAGCCGTACCGTCCCCGCCGCCATCAGCCTTGGCCTGCCCAGCCTGCTGCTGCTGCTGGTCGCGGTGCGGGCCGGCGTGTGGCTGGTGCGGCGCCAGAGGACGGTCTCGGTCAAGGACATGCGCAAGCACTTGCGCGGTACCCTGCTGGCCGCCACCGTGCTCAGCCTGCTGTTCGGCTGCTGGGGCCTGCTCCTCTTCGGCGAGGTCGACCCGGTCCGCAGCAGCTCGATCGCACTCTACACGTTCGTCGGCTCCATCGCCTGCTGCTACTGCCTCCAGGCGCTGCCCGAAGCGGCACGGCTGGTCTTGCTTTTCGGGGCCGCGCCGGTGACCATCCGCCTGCTGCTCTCCGGGGACTGGTATCTCGTCGGCACCGGGCTGACGTTCCTTCTCGTCGCGGCGGTGATCCTGCGCACGCTGGCGACCAACCGATCCGCCTTCTCGGAGCTGCTCAGGTCGCGCTCGGAGATGAGCGCGCTGGTGGCCGCGCTCCAGCAGAGCCAGGAGCACTATCGCTTCTCGGTCGATCTCAATCCACAGATACCCTGGATCAGCGATCCGGACGGCCACATCTGCGAGCTGAGTCCGCGATGGACGATGCTCACGGGTCTTTCGATCTCCGAAAGCCTGGGCACCGGCTGGACCCGCGCCGTTCATCCCGACGACCTGCCTCAGGTGCTTGAGCGATGGACCCGCGCGCTTCAGGGCGGCCCCTCCGCGGTGGTCGACCTGCGCTACCGCTTGCGGCTGGCGCATGGAGCCTATCGCTGGGTGCGCGCCCGATCCTATCCGCGCGTCGACGCACAAGGGCGGATCGTGAAGTGGTACGGCAACCTGGAAGACATTGACGAGCAGGTCGCCGCCGAATCCGCGCTGAAGGAAAGCGAGGAGCGCTACCGGCTGGCGTCGCGCGCCACCAACGACCTGATCTGGGACTGGTCCCACGCGACCGACAAGATTGAGTGGGCCGACGGGGTCGAACGGGTGCTCGGCTACACCGAGGGGCTGCGGAACACCCCGAATTGGTGGGTCGAGCTCGTCCACCCCGAAGACCGCCCGGAAATGGACGCGATGTGCAATCGCGTGATCGACGGGACGGACGACAGCTGGAGCCACGAGTGCCGCTTCCGCACGGCGGACGGGTCCTATGTCCACCTGCTTTCGCGCGGCTACGTGGTGCGCGACGGACGGGGCAGGCCCAAGCGCTCGGTCGGCGCGCTGCTGGACATTACGCAGGAGAAGCGCGCGGAGGAGGATCTGCGCCGAGCCGCCTACCATGATCCGCTCACCGGCCTCCCCAACCGTGCCCGGTTCGCCGAGCAGCTGGGGCAGGCCCTTGCGGCGGCGCGCCAGGGCGACCGGCGCGTCGGCGTGGTGGTCATCGACGTCGACAACTTCAAGGCGATCAACGACAGCATGGGCCACGCCGCTGGCGATACGGTCCTGCGCTCGGTGGGCGCACGAATCGCCGCGGAACTGCCACCGGGCGCCATGGCGGCCCGCCTGGGCGGTGACGAGTTCGCGCTCGTCCTGCCCGATGTCGGTCCTGAGGGCTGCGCCGACCGGGTGGCCCAGCTGCTGGACGCGGTGAGCCGGCCGGTCGGCATCGACGAGGGCGTGGTCGAGATCGGCATCAGCGCAGGAGCCGCGATCTGGCCGGTCGACGGAGCGGATGCGGAAGCCGTGCTCAAGAGCGCGGACCTCGCGCTCTATGCCGCGAAGGCCGACGGTGCCGGCAAGCTGGAGAGCTTCCGCCCGGAAATGCGGGCCGCGGTCGAACTGCGCAAGGGCATGCTCCGCGATGCACGGGCGGCACTGGCGGACGATCGCGTGATCCCGTTCTACCAACCGAAAATCGCGCTCGGATCGGGCGAGGTCGTCGGGTTCGAGGCGCTGCTGCGATGGCATCATCCCGAACGAGGTCTGCAGCCTCCCCAGGCGATCCAGGCGGCGTTCGAGGACAGCGCCCTCTCGACGCTGCTGACCGACCGGATGCTAGACCGGGTGCTCGCCGACATTGCCGCCTGGAGCAGCGCGGGACAGCCGATCGGACGGATCGCAATCAACGGCTCCCCCGCCGATTTCCGGCGGGGCGATTTCGCCGAGCGTATGCTCGGGCGACTGCACCGGCTCGGCCTGCCCTCGGCGCTCCTTGAACTCGAAGTCACCGAGACGGTGTTCCTCGGACAGGTCGCCGACACCGTGGAGCGGGCGCTCTCCACCCTCCGGGCCGAGGGCGTGACGATCGCGCTCGACGATTTCGGGACCGGCTACGCCTCGCTGACACACCTGCAGCAGTTCCCCGTCGACGTGCTCAAGATCGACCGCGCATTCGTCTCGCGGCTCGATAGCGACAACAGCGCGGACATCGCCATCGTCCACGGCATCATCGACATCGCGCGGCGCATGGACGTGCGCACCGTCGCCGAGGGTGTGGAGAATCCGGCCCAGCTCGAACGGCTGCGCGAACTCGGCTGCGACATCGCGCAGGGCTACCTCTTCGGCAGGGCCCTCAGCGCGCAGCGGGTGGCATCGTTCCTGGAGGGATGGCCGCACCTGAAGCAAGACGTCGGGGGATGGGACGCGCAGCCGGGTCTGCCGCATGCCCCCGATCGCGCCCGGGGCGGACGCTGAAATGCTCGCTTCTGGACGGGGCGCAGCCGCGCGGAAACCCGCGCCCCCCCGTGTGCGGAAGTGCACGCAGATTCTTGAAAAAAGGGCTTCAAATTCAGCAGGATGATACCATATTTGGGCCCATGGTCGAACATCGCTTGCACTCCAGTCGCCGCGCGCTGATGATCTCGGGCGCGACCCTTGCCGTCGGCGCTCTTGCCCGGTCGACGACAAGGCCGATCCTGGCACCGCCGGCGCGCGCGGTCACCCTGCCGCAGGTGCCGGCCGTGCCGCGCAGCGAGCCTGCCTCCTCCCGCTTTGCGGTGGAGCCGCGGCTGCTCGAACGCGCGCTCGCCGCGCTCGACCGGCATGCCGCCAGGATCAAGCTACGCGACCGCATCGCCGTCGTCGACTTCACCGCCCCATCCGCCGAGCCGCGGTTGCACTTCCTCGATGTCGTCAGCGGCAAGGCCACCCGGCTGCTGGTGGCGCATGGCTCGGGCTCGGACCCGGGGCACACCGGCTACCTCAAGAGCTTCTCCAACGCCTTCGGCTCGAATGCTTCGTGCGAGGGCGCATTCCTGGCCTCCGACTACTACGTGGGCCGGCACGGCCGCTCGCAGCGACTGTTGGGGCTGGACCCGACCAACAGCAACGCGCTTGACCGTGCGATCGTGGTCCACAGCGCCTGGTACGCCAACGACGACATGATCGCGGCCCATGGAAAGCTGGGCCGCAGCCAGGGGTGCTTCGCGGTGGGCGAGGACAAGCTGGACGATGTGTTCGGCTTTCTCGGCCAAGGCCGGATGATCTACGCAGCCCGGGCCTAGCCCGCCTGTTCGCACCCCTTCGCTGGGCCGAACGGAAACATGTAGCGATCCCCTCCGTTATTTGACGGGTCTTTCAAGGAGATCCGCGTGCGTCGTAGCCTGATCGCTCATTCTTTCGTAGCCCTGACTTTGATGCTCGCCGGATGCGATGATCGTCCCCAAAGTCCCGAACGTCCGGACGCCCCGGTCGGCATCGACCAGGTTCACTGGAACGACGACGCCGTCGGGCAGCTGCGCGAGGCGATCCAGCACCGCGCCGCCCATGGGCTCGACCGCATGTCGTTCGCAGTCGACGGACAGCCCGGCAGCCCCGAAGGCGACCGCGCCCTGACGCAGAGCGCGCTGCGCTATGCCTCCGCGCTGGCCCGCGGCGCCGGTGATCCGGCGAAGCTCCACGAGATCTACACCGTCCCACGCCCTAAGCCCGACCTGGTGTCCGGGCTGGCCCGGGCGCTGGCGGACGGCAAGCTCGGCGAGTGGCTCGAGAGCCTGGCCCCCCAGGACGAAGGCTATCGCCGCCTCTCCAAGGCCTACCTCGCGCTGAGGGGCGAAGGCGAGACCCCCGCCGCCGCCATACCGGACAAGGGCAAGCCGCTGGAGCCCGGCGCCAACGATGCGCGCATTCCGGCCATCGCCCGCCAGCTCGTCGCGTCGGACTACCTCGACCGCGCCGCCGCGCAAGGAAACCTCTACAACCCCGCGATGGTCGCGGCGGTGAAGCGCATGCAGGCGGACTACGGCATCAAGCCCGACGGCGTCATCGGCAGCGACGCTCTGGAAATCCTCAACCTGTCCGACGCCGACCGGGCCCGCGCCATGGCCGTGGCGATGGAGCGGCTACGCTGGCTGGACCGGGCGCCGCCCCAGACCCGCATCGACGTCAACATCGCCGCCAGTCGCCTCGCCTACTGGCGCGACGGCAAGATGGCCGACAGCCGCAAGGTGGTGGTGGGGGAGCCCGAGAACGAGACGCCGCAGCTGGGATCGCCGATCTACCGCCTGGTCGCCAACCCGACCTGGACGGTGCCGCGCTCGATCCAGAGCAAGGAGATCGCAGGCAAGGGCAGCGCGTACCTGCAGCGCAACAACATGGCGTGGAAGGACGGCTGGATCGTCCAGCAGCCGGGGCCGAAGAACTCGCTGGGACTGGTCAAGTTCGACATGAAGAACGAGCACCAGATCTATCTCCACGACACCCCGGCCAAGCAGCTCTTCCAGGAGGTGCAGCGCCAGCGCAGCCACGGCTGCGTGCGCGTCGACGACGCGCTGGGCTTCGCCGAGATGCTGGCGCGCGACGAAGGCGTGCTGGACGCGTGGCATCGCGCCCGGGCCACCGGCAAGGAGACCTTCGTCCCCCTGCCGCGCGAGATCCCGGTCAGGCTGCTTTACCAGACGGTGGTGTTCGGAGAGGACGGCGAGCCGGTCATCCGCTCCGACCCTTACGGCTGGGACGATCGCGTCGCGGCGGCGTTGGGCTTCGCTTCGCGGCAGGGCCACCGGCTGCAGACCTCGGGCGGCGATGTCGGCCCGTGACCGCAAGCCGGCCTAGCGCGCGGAGGCTCCGGGCGCGAGGGGCGCCAAGCTCGAGGCGTGCTCGATGACCGAGAATGTTCGCGTCCGGCCGCGGTCGAACAAGCGTTCCTCGTCCTCGGCGATCATCGCTGCGACCGCAGGCTCGGCAAGCGCTGCAAAGCAGGTGTCGCGGGTGGCCTCGTCGGGGAAGTCGATCTCCATCACCACGTCGCAATCGAAAGGCGCCTCGGTCCCATCCAGCGGATCGAGGAACCGCCGGACGTAGCGGGTGGCGTACCCTGCCAGCACCCGCTCGCCGATCACGCGATGGTGGGTCTCGTAGTAAGCGCGGAACGCCTCGCGGCTCATGCCGGGGCGACGCGTGAGCAGGGTAACGACGGTCACCGTCATGCCGCCTGCTCGAGCCAGCGGCGCGTCGCGTCCAGCACCGCGCGGGCGCGCCCCTCCGGCTCGGGAAAGGCGGCGCGCAGGGCGGCGGAGCGCAGCTCGATCGAGAGCGGGATGGCGGCGGGCAGCGCCTGGAGCATCGCGGCCAACGGCAGCGCGCCCTTCCCCGCCTGCTCGCGCAAGTCGACGGCGTCGGCGATGATCTCGGCGAAGTTCGAAGCGTCCGGACGCTCCGCCCGCGCATCGCAGAACTGGGCGTAGGGCAGCAGCGCCGGATCGAGCGCCGCCACCTCGGCCAGCGTCGTGCCCGAACGGTCGACGTGGATCGGATCGATCAGCACCGCACCGAGAGGATGCGCCACACGGTCGAGAACGCGGAGCGCCTGCGCCAGCGTCTTCACCTCCGTGAAGATCCCGAACTCCAGCGCCACCCGCATGCCCGAATCTTCGGCATGGCGGCAGAGCGCGGCGAGCTGCTCCACCGCCGCGCCCTCTTCCGGATGCGAGGAGACGCACAGCACGTTGGCGGCACCCAGCTCGGCGCCGATGTCGAGCACCCGGCGATGGTCGTCGAGCGCCGTCTCCGGCCTAATCCAGACGACCTCGACGTCGAGCACCGGCAGCCCGGTGCGGGCGAGCGCCGCCCGCGCCTCGGCCGTGTCCCGCGCGGTCCATTGCTGCGGGTCGATCCAGAGCCCGACCGCGTCGTAGCCGGCGGCGGCGCCCGCCTCGATCACCGCGACGGCGTCGAACTCGGGGAGGACCCCGGATGCCAGGGACAGCTTGTGCATCAGCGTGGGTCCTCGTCGATCCCTGCCCCGGCCGGCGAACGCGGCCGGGGACGCAGCTTACATCGTCGGTTCGGGCAGCGAGGCGTCATCCTCGAGATACCAGTTCAGCCACTCGTGGAAGTACTGGTTGCCACGTTCGTTGCGGCCGAAGGTCAGCTCGTCGTGGGCGCCGGACTGCAGCCCCTTCTGGATCTCGAGGCCGATCACGTAGTCCTCCTCGTAGGTGACGTCGCGGAAGAAGTTCATCGCCGCCTCGGCCGCCGCGCGGTCGGCCTCGTCCTTCACCGGTTCGCGGCGCAGGTAGTTGAGCACGGTGCGGTTGCGATCCGGCGTCGGCCCCGGAAAGAGCTGCGCCACCTGTGTGATCTCGGGCGCGATGAAGATCGAGACGTTCGGGAAGAAGATGCGCACGAAGTCGTAGCCGAAGTTCTCCCGGCTGCCCCATTCCGCTCGCGGCACGTCCTTGAGCTGCTCGGCGATGGTATGCTGCGGAAAGCCGATGCGGATGTTCGGGCCGAAGCCTTCGTAGTGGGTGCAGTTCGACGGCGTGCGCGGGAAGATCGTCTCGGGATGGAGCGACTTGAAGTGATAGCCTTCCAGGTACCCGTCGAAGGCGATCTTCCAGTTCGCACCCTCGATCGTGCGGTTGCCGAGGTACGTCCAGTTGGCGAAGTCGAGCGCCTCAAAATCCTCCAGGTAGCCGCGGAAGTAGTGATCGAGGTCCATCGGCGCGTTGGGCGTGAGGCACACGAAGATCATGCCTCCGCGCTCCTCGCAGGGAAGTTCGCGCAGGCCCATGCGGCTCTTGTCGACCTCTCCGAAGGTGCCCGGCTCGGCGATGCCGATCAGCTTGCCGTCGGCGCCGAAGGTCCAGGAATGGTACTTGCAGGTGAAGCGCGCGCAGTTGCCGCGGCCTTCGGGGGCGACGGGCGCGCCGCGGTGCGAGCAGACATTGAGGAAGGCCCGCACCTTGCCGGCCTTGTCGCGGTTGATGAGCACCGGCGAGCCGACCGCGTCCATCGCCTTGTAGTCGCCGGGATGGGGCAGCTCGGCGGTGAAGGCCAGCATCAGCGGGACGCGCTTGAACACCAGCTCCATCTCGGCCTTGAACTGGTCCTTGTCGGTGTAGCTGCTGGTGGGGACGCGCAGCGGCTTGTCGGTCTGGAAGGTCTTCTTGTTCTCCACGTAGTCGAGCATGATCTCGGCGACGTCGCCAATGCGCTGGACGCGATCCACAGTCTTCTCCCGTAAGGTCTTATCCGGGCGATCCTGCGCGAGCGGTCGGGTGGCGGCAAGCTGCGCAAGGTGATAGGCGACGAAGGCGCTCGCCCGCCGGCTTGGCACTTTGGACAGTTGGCCGCAGCCGCCCGGCGAAGGCACTCAGAGGGGATGATGGAGAGGATAAGCCCGCCCTGGGCATGGCTCGAGACGCCCCCGCCGCACCTGGCCGCCTATGCGGGCACGGGTCTCTGGGACGAACGGACGATTGCAGAGGCGGCGACGGCGCTGGCCGAGGAGGATCCCGGTTTCGTCGTGCTGAGCGACGACGCCGGCGACGTCACGCGTGCGCAGGCGGTCGCCGATGCCGAGGCGCTGAGCGCGGCCCTGCACGCCCGCGGCTTGCGCCCGGGCGACGTGGTCGCCTTCCAGGTGCCGAACTGGCGCGAGGCCATGGTCATCAACCTCGCCGCGGCGATGTCCGGCCTTGTCGTCAATCCGATCGTGTCGATCTACCGCGACCACGAGGTCTCGCTGATGCTGGCCGACTGCGGTGCGCGCGCGGTGTTCGTGCCGGCGACCTTCCGCCGCTTCGACTATGCCGCGATGGCCCGCCGCCTCGCCGCGACGCTGCCGGCGCTGGAACACGTCTTCACGGTGCGCGGCCAGGGTCCGGACGACTTCACCGCGCTGGTGGAGGAAGGGCGGAGCCTCGCCTTCGCGCGGCCTGCGGTGGACCCGCTGGACGTCAAGATGGTGCTCTACACCTCGGGCACCACCGGGAGGCCCAAGGGGGTGCTGCACAGCCACGTGTCGATCGCGCGGATCCTGCGCGAGAGCGGCGCCTACTGGGGCCTCGCGCCCGGCGAGGCGACGCTGATGCCCTCGCCCGTGACGCATATCTCGGGCTACGCCAACGGACTGGAGGCGCCCTTCGTCTGCCGCACCCGCACGGTGCTGATGGAGAGCTGGGACGCCGCCGAGGCGCTGGCGCTGATCGCGCGGCACCAGGCGGTCGGCACCGTGGCCGCGACGCCCTTCCTGGTCGAGCTTGCCGCCGCCGCCCGCGCGAGCGGGGAGCGCCTGCCGAGCTTCCGCTTCTTCGCCTGCGGCGGCGCCGCGGTCCCGGCGGACCTGATCCCGGCCGCCAACGCCGCCTTCGCCCGCTGCCGCGCCTTCCGCGTCTTCGGGGCGTCCGAGGTGCCGCTGGTGACGTTCGGCTGGCCCGAGGCGGAGACGCTCGCCGCCACCACCGACGGCGCCATCGTCGACTACCAGGTCCGCGTGGTCGACGCGCAGGAGCGCGACCTGCCCGACGGCTGCGAGGGTGAAATCCTGGCGCGCGGGCCCGGCATGATGCTGGGCTATGCCGACGCCGCCCAGACACGCGAGGCGCTGACCGCCGACGGCTTCTTCCGCACCGGCGACCTCGGCGTGCGCTCGGCCGAGGGGGCGATCACCATCACCGGCCGCAAGAAGGACCTCATCATCCGCGGCGGCGAGAACATCTCGGCCAAGGAGATCGAGGACGTCCTCCACGCCCATCCCGGCGTGCGCGAGGCGGCCGTCGTCGCCATGCCGCACGAGCGGCTGGGCGAAGGCGTCTGCGCCTATGTCATCGCCGCCGGCCCGCCGCCCAGCGCCGCGGACCTTGCGGCGCATGTGGCCGCCAGCGGCCTCGCCAAGCAGAAGATCCCCGAACGCTTCGAATTTCGCGCCGACTTCCCGCGCACCGCCTCGGGCAAGGTGCGCAAGGATCTGCTGCGGGTGGATGCGGCGGGAACAGCGGGTGCCGAAACGCCGCCCTGAGCGCGTGCTCGGGGCGGTGGCAGCGCGCTAGGCCGAGGCATCCGCCTCAGTATTTGCCCCATACGAACTTGGACGATAGCGCGAAGTTCCAGACCGAGCCCAGCACGATGCCGGTGACCACCGCGACGGCGCTGTGGACGCCAATGGTCTTGAGCACGGCGGCCGAGCCCACGTTGGTCAGCAGCCCCAGCGAGCAGGTCACCGCGAACTGCGCCCAGCCGCGCATCAGCGGGCCGAAGCCGCGCAGCCGCTTGTCCGAATAGGTCAGCTCGTTGTTGAGCACGAAGTTGAACGACATCGCCACCAGCGCGGCGATGGTATTGGCGATGTTGAAGGTCGTGCTTTCCGACCAGTTGCCCATCACGAAGCGCTCGCCGAAGACGAGGTGCAGCATGATCCACAAGGCGCCCAGCTGCACCAGCACGCCCAGCGCGCCCACGGTGCCGAACAGCGCGAAGCGGGTGGGGATGATGCGCCCCAGCCACTTGTCGTAGAGGCCGACGAGGAATTCGAACACGACGGTCTGGTCCAGCTTGCTTTCGCCCTCCGCGCGGGCGGCGAAGTTCAGGGGGAATTCCTTGACGCGCAGCGGGGTGTCCACCGTCGCCAGGATGTCGAGGAGGATCTTGAAGCCCACGCCCGACAGGCGGTGCGCGTCGCTGCGCAGGGTCTGGGTGCGCAACATGAAGAAGCCGCTCATCGGGTCGGTCAGCTCGACCCCGGTCACCTTGTTGGCGATGCGGTTGGCAAGGCCCGAGGCCTTGACGCGGTCCGGGCGTCCCCACGCTTCGGTGCTCGCGCCCTCGGCGAAGCGCGAGGCGTAGGCGATGTCGTAGGCGCCCGAGGTGATCGCCTGGAGCATGCCCGGCAGCAGCGCGGGATCGTGCTGGTGGTCGGCGTCCATCACCGCGACGACCGGCGCCGCGGTGGAGCACATGCCCTCGATCGCGGCGCTGGCGAGGCCACGCCGGCCGATGCGCTGGATGCAGCGCACGCGCGGATCGACGAGCGAGAGCCGGCGCGCCTCGTCCGAGGTGCCGTCCGGGCTGTTGTCGTCGACGAAGATCGCTTCCCAGGCGATGCCGGAAAGCGCCTTGTCGAGCCGCTCGATCATCGTCGCGATGTTCTTGCGCTCGTTGTAGGTAGGCAGGACGACCGCCAGCTCGAGCGGCTTCGCCTGCGGCGAAGCGGTCTCGACGGCGGCCACGGCGGCCTGCGCTAGGTCGGAACTGCTAATGTTCATGCGCCCATTGCTAGGTGGTAAACGTCAAGAAACGATTGTGCCGGTCGCGGACGTTACAGGCGCGCGACGATCGCGTCACCGATTTCCTGCGTGCCGGCGCTGCCGCCGAGGTCGCCGCCCTTGACGCCGTCGGCCAGTGCGCCCGCGACGGCGGCCTCGATGCGCGCGGCCTGCTCTTCCAGGCCGAAGGAGTGGCGCAGCAGCATCGCCGCCGAAAGAATCGTCGCCATCGGGTTGGCGATGCCCTGGCCGGCGATGTCGGGCGCGGAGCCGTGGATCGGCTCGTAGAGGCCGAAGCTCCCTTCCGCGAGGCTGGCCGAGGCCAGCAGCCCGATCGAGCCGACGCACATGCTGGCCTGGTCGCTCAGGATATCGCCGAAGAGGTTGCCGGTGACGATCACGTCGAAGGCGCCCGGATCCTTGACCAGCTGCATCGCCGCGTTGTCCACGTACATGTGGGTGAGCGCGACCTCGGGGTAGTCCTTGGCGACCTCGATCATGACGTCGCGCCAGAGCTGCGAGGTTTCCAGCACGTTGGCCTTGTCGACCGAGCAGAGCTTGCCCGGCTGCCCGTCCCTGGCGCGGCCCTGCGCGGCCTTGAAGCCGGCGTGGGCGATGCGGCGTACCTCGTCCTCGGCGTAGGACATCATGTCCCAGCCCTGGCGGCGCCCATCGTCGAGCGTGCGCATCCCCTTTTCGCCGAAGTAGACGTCCCCGTTGAGCTCGCGCACGATGAGCAGGTCGATGCGGCCCGCCACATCGGGGCGCAAGGTGCTGAGGTCTTCCAGGCCCGCGAAGACGCGCGCTGGGCGCAGGTTGGCGAACAGGCCCAGCTCCTTGCGCAGGCCCAGCACGGCCTGTTCGGGCCGCAGCGCGCGCTCCAGGTGGTCGAGCGTGAAATCCCCCACCGCGCCGAACAGGATGGCCTCGGAGCTGCGGGCGATTGCAAGCGTCTCGGGCGGAAGCGGGTGCCCATGCTTGCGGTAGGCGGCGCCGCCGACGTCACCTTCAACCAGTTCGAGGCCGGGAAGGTCCAGCGCCTGCAGCACGCGCACGGCCTGCGCGGTCACCTCGGGGCCGATTCCGTCACCTGCAAAAACCGCGATCCGCATGCTCTATGGTCCTTAGCCTTCGATCCGCCCCAGCCGCTCGCGCAGCAGGACGCGCGCCGCCATAACGTCTCTGCGGCGATCGGCAAGCGGGTAGCGGGCCAATTCGCGGCCGACGCGGTCGAAGCTGTCGAGAAGCGCCCCCCAGTCGCCGGCGGGCGGGCGGCCCACCGGCGCGCCGTAGCCCAGCTCGCGCAGCAGCAGCACCTCGTAGCGCAGCAGGCCCAGCGCCCAGCCCCGCGCTGACGGAGCGACGCAGACCGCCTCCAGCACGCCGCCGAGCGCAGAAAAAAGGGTGGGGAACGGCTGCCGCTCGGGCAAGACCGCGGCGGTGAGCGCGGTGACCCAGCCGATCGCGGCGGCGGGCAGCGGCTCGGAGAGCCAGGGCGCGCGGCTCTGCACCAGCTCGACGCGGGCGAAGGGAAGCTGGGTGTCGGACTTCGAGCGCACCTCGGCCTCGACCGTGTTGCCGGGGATCAGTACCGGCCGCAGCTGCCGGCCCCGCCCTCCGGCGACATAGGCGGCGACGAGACCGTGGGCCTCGCTCAGCAGCCGACCGATGACGGCGGTCTCGCCATGGGGGAGCGCGGCGCAGACGATGGCGGGAGCGCGAAAGTGCATCGCCGCGCTGTGTGGCCGCTCAAAGGGCGCAGGGCAACCGCGTCAGTTGCACGGATGCTGCGCCTCGCCGCCCGCCTCAGCGGAGGCGCGGGCCTCCTGCTTGTCCCGGGTGATGAGCGGGTTCTCGGTGCGCCCCATGGTCCAGTTGCGCCCGAGGCGGACGGTGTGATTGGGCGCGCACCAGATCTCCCCGGAGGCGTCGAGCGCCGTCACCCAGATGAGATTGTGCTCTTGCCCGTAGTCGATCACGCCAAGGGCATAGCCATCCCCCTTGCCAAGGACGTGGAGGGGAACGGTCGGATTGAGCTGGGTGAACATCGCAAGACTTTCATGAGCTTGCGAATGACAACCTGCAGGAACGCCGCGCGTTCCCCGCCGTCGGTCAGCCCTGGTTGAGCTTGGCCTCGAGCGCGTCGAGCCGCGCCTTCAGGCCCTCGGTCTCGAGACGAGCGGTGGCGGCCATTTCCTTGACCGCCTCGAACTCCTCGCGGCTGACGAAGTCCATGTCGCCCATGAACTCTTTGAACCGCTCGCGCGCGCTCTCGCGTGCCTCGCGGCCCATGCCGGCCAGCGTGCCGGCGGCGCTGTTCATCAGCTTGACGAAGTCGGCGACGAAGGGGTTTTCGCTTTGCATGGGCGCTAAATGGAGCGCCGCGCCCCCGCGCGCAAGGGGGATCAGATGTCGAAGCGTTCGACCGCGCCCGATCGCTGCACGCCGTCCATGCCGGGGTTGGCCTGGAGGAAGGCGTAGTTGAGGTAGCCGGCGAAGGCCAGCCACAGCAGGTAGGGCAGCAGCAGCGCTCCCGCGGCCGGGCGGATGCGCCAGAACAGCGCCGTCGTCCCAGCCGCGGCCAGCAGCAGCACCGCGATCACCCCCAGCGCCACCGTCATCTGGTGCGCCGCGAAGAACACCGGCGACCAGGCGAGGTTGAGCACCAGCTGCACCGCGAACAGCGTCACCGCCAGGCCCCTGCCCCGCGCACCCCTGGCCGCCAGCACCAGCGCCAGCGCCACGCCCATCATCACGTAGAGCACGGTCCAGACGATCCCGAAGGTGGCGGGCGGCGGGAAAGCGGCGGGCTTGACCAGTTCATCGAACCAGGGATTGCCCGGCCCGCTCTGCGCCGCGCGGCCCGACAGGAAACCCAGCAGCACGATCGCCGGCACGCAGACGAGCAGCCACCGCACGAACGTGGCCCGCAGCTGACCGGGGGAGGCTATCAGGGACATGGGCGGGCGGTTCTCCCGAATCAGGGCTTTGCCCGAAGGCTCGGCGGTTGTTTGAAACGCCGCGATCGGCGGCGCAATCGTCCGCGCCGTTCAGACAACGCCCGAATCCCCGCGGTGTGCCGAAACGAGAAATTCCACATTGCCCTCCGGCCCGGTGATCGGACTCTCGACGATGCCCTGGATCGTCCAGCCCTCGCCTTTCAGCCACGTGCGCACCTCGTCGCAGACCCGGGCGTGGAGCGCCGGGTCGCGCACGACGCCGCCCTTGCCCACCTCGCCGCGACCCACCTCGAATTGCGGCTTGATGAGCGCCACCAGCCGGCACCGTGGCGCGGCGAGGCGCAAGGGCACTTCGAGCACCTTGGAGAGGCCGATGAAGCTGGCGTCGCAGACCACCCAGTCGCAGGCCGCGTCGATCAGCTCGGGCGTCAGCACACGCGCGCTGGTCTGCTCCAGCACGGTCACCCGCGGATCGGTGCGCAGCTTCCAGGCGAGCTGGTTGGTGCCCGAATCGACCGCGAAGACGCGCACCGCGCCGTGCGCCAGCAGCACGTCGGTGAAGCCGCCGGTCGAGCTGCCGATGTCCATCGCCACCGCCCCCGCCGGGTCGAGCCGGAAGTGCGCGATGGCATGGGCAAGCTTGATCCCCCCGCGCGAGACCCAGGGATGGTCTCGCCCGCGCACTTCGAGCGGGGCATCGCCCTTGAGGCTCTGGCCGGACTTGGCGATCTTGGTCTCGCCCGAAAACACCAGACCCGCCAGCACCAGCGCCTGGGCGCGGGTGCGGCTCTCGGCCAGGCCGCGGTCGACGAGGAGTTGGTCCACGCGTGCCTTGGCCGCCGGCTTCGCGGGAGAAGTCGGCCGGCCGGCGGAACCGGGCTTTTCGACGGAACGGGGCTGAGACGGGTCGGTCATGGGTCGGTGCACACTTGAGAAGGGCCGCGCGTCATTCCATACCACGGGCATGAAGGCAAATCCGCGCCCGCGCGCCATCGTTTCCCCCTCCCTCGCATCCGCGGTGCTCTGCTCGGCCCTCGTCGCCGGCTGCGTGCCGCCGCCCGAGCGCGCTCCCGCCCCGGCGCCCGCGGCGGCCGGGCCAATCGCGCGGCCCGCACCCGCCCCGCCGCCGGTGGCCGATTGGCGCGATGCGCCGCTCAGCGCCGGGACCTGGGTTTACGCGCCTTCGGCCGCCGGCTCCGCCGCCCGCTTCGCCGGCGGCCTGTTCACGATCGGCTGCGACAGCCGCAGCCGCACCGTCACTCTCGTGCGCGCAGGGGCGCCGCACGGCTCACCCGCCGCCATCGCGGTGACCACGTCGAGCGGTACACGCATGTTCGCTGCGGCCGGCACTCCGCAAGGCGTGGCCGCCACGGTGCCGGGCCGCGATCCGGGGCTGGACGCGATGGCCTTCAGCCGCGGCCGCTTCGCCGTGGCGGTGACCGGAGAAGCGACTCTGTTCGTGCCGAGCTGGGCCGAGGTCTCCCGCGTGATCGAGGATTGCCGCTGAGGCCCTTCCCCAAGTCTGCCGAGAGCCGTTCTGGCCGGCTATGGGCGGGCGCACCGGACACGCCGTTTCCCCGCCTCCGCGACCGCTTTTCGCGCTGTCGCCAGGCTGGGGATAACTGGCCGGAAGCCGCGATCATGACGGCAAAAAAATTCAATTCAAGACTTGTTGTGCGCTGCGGGATGTCCCACATTTTCATCAGGACGACGGCTCCCGGGAAACGCGCCCGGAGCCTGCCGAAGTCTCAGTCGCACAAGCGGCGCACTATGGCTCAACAGCGCGAAAGGAGGTGATCCGATGTCTCATGGTTCAGCAGAGAGGTCGGCAATTTCCGTCGCGAGGCATTATCGCTGAGTTTTGATGAAGCGATAAAGGCTTTCGCTGGCGGCACTTCCGGCCGCTGACCATGCGAAGGGCCGTACCGGCCAGCCGGTGCGGCCCTTCTCATTTGTGCGCGTCGCTTTCCTCCCACGCGCTTTTCCCGGGTTTTCCGGCGATTTGCCTCCCCTGCCGCGCGTGCTAAGACACGAGGCTTGAGAAGCAATATTGCTTTTAGGTTGCGTTCCGAGACATTTTCGTTCAACGGCGCATCCCAGTTGCAGACAGAGGAATATCGTTCAATGGCGACTCTCGCCGATGCCGGCCTGACCTTCACCACCACCGCCCATCCCGCCCCCGTCGCTGCGGAGGCGCGCGCGGCCGTGCTCGCGAACCCCGGTTTCGGCACGAACTTCACCGACCACATGGTGACGATCGAGTGGACCGAGGGACGCGGGTGGCACGACGCGGTGATCGGGCCTCGCCAGCCGATCCCGCTCGACCCCGCCGCCTCGGTGCTCCACTACGCGCAGGAGATCTTCGAAGGCCTTAAGGCCTACAAGCAGGCGGACGGCGCCGTGGCGCTGTTCCGCCCCGAGGCGAACGCCCGCCGCTTCAACGATTCCGCCCGCCGCCTCGCCATGCCGGAGCTGCCCGAGGCGCTGTTCGTGGAGGCGATCGAGCAGCTCGTGCGGCTCGACCGCGCCTGGATCCCCGAAGGCCAAGGCGCCTCGCTGTACCTGCGCCCCTTCATGATCGCGACCGAGGCCTTCCTGGGCGTGCGCCCGGCCAAGCAGTACAAGTTCATCGTCATCGCCAGCCCCGCCGGCAACTACTTCAAGTCCGGCGCACCGGCGGTGTCGATCTGGGTGAGCGACTACACCCGCGCGGCGCCCGGCGGCACCGGCGCCGCCAAGTGCGGCGGCAACTACGCCGCCAGCCTGGTGCCCCAGGCCGAGGCGATTGCCCGCGGCCATGACCAGGTCGTTTTCCTCGACGCCGCCGAGCACAAGTGGATCGAGGAGTTGGGCGGCATGAACCTCTACTTCGTGTTCGACGACGGCACCCTGCTCACCCCCGAACTGACCGGCACGATCCTGCCCGGCATCACCCGCGACAGCCTGCTCCAGCTCGCGCGCGAGGAAGGCCTGACCGTCCAGGAAGGCCGCTACAGCCTCGATCAGTGGCGCGACGACGCCACCTCGGGCAAGCTGGTGGAAACGTTCGCCTGCGGCACCGCCGCCGTGGTCACGCCGGTGGGCAAGGTCTCCGGCCGCGACGGCGCGTTCACCATCGGCTCGGGCGGCCCGGGCCAGCTCACCGCCAAGCTCAAGAACCGCCTGGTGGCCATCCAGCGCGGCGAGGCGGCGGACACCCACGGCTGGATCCGCAAGATCGCCTGATCTTGCCGCACCTGGGACGGAGCGGGATCGCGGCGGAACGGCGATCCCCTCCGTTCAGTATTCCCCCTGGTCCACCGTGTTGAACTGCGGGTGGATGCGCTTCCACTCGACCATCCAGTCCATCCCTTCGCGCGCCCGCTGCAGGTCGTCGTCGCGCGGGGCGAGCGCGAGAGTCGCCGCGCGCGCCACCTCGGGCAGCACCGAGGCGTCCCAGCCCTGCTGCTCTACCTCGTCCGCCAGAGCGGCGGCCCCGGCGCGCCGCAGCAGCACCGGCAGCCGCTCGCGCAGCGCGGCCATGGCCCAGGGGATCATCGGTCCGTTCGCGTCGGGGTCGTAGCCCCAGAGCACGTTGTGGCCCGCATCGTTCAGGATGTAGTGGTAGTGCAGCACTTGGCCGAAGACGTCAAAGCGCAGGTATTCCTCGTTGCGGGCGGCGTCGAAGACGTGGATGCTGGGGCCGCGCACCATCCGCTGGGGACTGTCGCCCAGCGCCCGGGCCTCCACCGCGATGGCGACCGGCCCGGCCTCGAACCAGCGCGCGTGGCACTCGATCATCGGGATGAGCATGAACTTGTGAAGCTGGCCGCGGATCGTCTCGACGGTGCGGTTGCCGGCAGGTGCGCGGGGTGCCGCAGAAGCGGCGGTGGCGACGGTCATGGTGCGATCTCCCGCTGTATGGGGGCCCGGCAGCCCTGGCCCGGCCGATTGCAGGCCGACGTCCGCCCCGTGTCAACGCCGGTGGCTTGATCGCGCGTCCAGACGAGGAGCCCGCCCGGCCGCTCGGGCGCCCTTGCCCCAAACCTTGGGCGGACCTACCTGTGGCGCGGTTTCACCTCCCAAGGAGCGCTCCCGATGGCCGATCTCACCTACACCCCGCCCAAGGTCTGGACTTGGGAGGCGCCCAACGGCGGCGAGTTCGCCAGCATCAACCGCCCCATCTCCGGCGCCACGCACGAGAAGGAGCTGCCGCGCGGCGAGCATCCGTTCCAGCTCTACTCGCTGGGCACGCCCAACGGCCAGAAGGTGACGATCATGCTGGAGGAACTGCTCGCCGCTGGCCACGCCGGGGCCGAGTACGACGCCTGGCTCGTCCCCATCCAGGAGGGCCTGCAATTCTCCTCGGGCTTCGTCGAGATCAACCCCAACTCCAAGATCCCCGCCCTGCTCGACTGCTCAGGCCCGGAGCCGATCCGCGTGTTCGAGTCGGGCGCAATCCTGTTCCACCTCGCGGAGAAGTTCGGCGCCTTCCTGCCGACGCAGATCGCGGCGCGCGCCGAATGCATGTCGTGGCTGATGTGGCAGATGTCGACCGCGCCGGTGATCGGCGGCGGCTTCGGCCACTTCTACGCCTATGCTCCCGAGAAGTACGAGTACCCCATCAATCGCTACGCCATGGAGACCAAGCGCATCCTCGACGTGGCCGACAAGCAGCTGGCCAAGACGCGCTACCTGGCGGGCGAGGAGTACACGATCGCCGACATCGCCGCCTATGGCTGGTTCGGCGGCTTCGTGCGCGGTGACGCGTACGGCGATGCCAAGACGTTCCTCGACGTCGCCAGCTACGAGAACCTGATGCGCTGGGGCGAGGAACTGGGTGCGCGCGAGCCGGTGCGCCGCGGCCGCATCGTCAACCGCAAGGGCGAAGGCTTCGTCGCCGAACGCCACAGCGCGGCCGACATCGACGCCGTCCTCGGCGCCTGAGGCCCGTGGCATCGCGGGTGCCGGTCGCGGAAGGGGGCGGGACGGAAAACCCCCTTCCCAGCACCCGCGTTAGCCGCTAAGCGCGCTGTCTCCCGACCGGCCGCCCGCGCGGCCCGGCTGCTGGGGCGTCGCCAAGTGGTAAGGCACCGGTTTTTGGTACCGGCATTCGCAGGTTCGAATCCTGCCGCCCCAGCCAAGCTTTTCCGCGCCGCTGGCGGACACGGGGTGTCCGCATCTGCCAGGACTGGGCCGCCGGCGAAAACTCCGCTCCGCCTGAGCTCGTCGCAGGCGCGCTGAAGGGCGCAAGTCGGATGCTTCGACAAGCTCAGCATGAGCGGAGCGAGGAGCGCGACTGCACCCGCTCAGGCTGAGCCGGTCGAAGCCCTCATCGCTTGCGCAGGGCGAACTCCTTCGGAGCGAGGGCGCGGTCGGTGAAGCGGGCCATGCGAACGGCCCCGTGGAAGTAGTTCACCCGGTTGTGGCGGACGCCGATCGAAGTCTCGCCCGGGGCTTGCGGCACGAACCCGTCGAGGCGTGTCTCGCACTCGAGGACGCCGTCGACATAGCTGCGGTAGGTGGTGCCGTCGAAGGTCTGGGCCACGTGATACCAGCGGCCGACCGGGTGCAGCTTGGCCGGGTCGATCAGCACCTGCGAATAGCCCTTCCCCTTCACGAAGCTGTCGAGATACCAGGACTTGCCCACCACGCGGATCTCGAAGAGCATCCGCGTCTGGTTTTCCGGATCGTTCGAGGCCAGGTGCAGCCAGCGCTGCTCGAAGGCGCCGCCGTCCGGCCGGAAGATCGCCTCCGCCGTGAACCGCGCGGCGCCCGCCAGCGGATGGCGCCCGAGATAGAGCGCGTCGTCGACCCCGTCGAACACCACCGCCTTGCCGACCGGGCCGTCCTCCACCTTCGGCTCGCCCAGCACCCGCGGTTGCAAGGCGCCGATGCGGTCGAGGTTGTCGAAGGTCCAGGTGACCCGGTGCGCCTTCGCCAGCGCCGGTGCGGACACGAGCGCGAGCGCGAGGAGCAGCGCTGCGCGCAGGCTCATCGGATTGCCTCCCCGTCCAGCACGACCACGTTGTTGCGCTGCGTGACCTCGGCAGCGCCGGTGGAGACCCGCAGGTGCAGCACGGAGGGCGCGCCCTTCGGCACCGTGAGCGACACCTGCGTCGTGCGCGGCGACAGGTCGCGCGGTGCGGCGAGGGCCGCGACCGGGACCGAGGCGAGCACCTCGCCTTCCGGCGTCTCCAGCGTCACCCTGCCCGCCGGCGCATCGACCGAGCCGAGGCTGTGGACGGTCACGCCGATCCGGCTGCCCTTGCGGGTCACGTCATCGGGACCGATGCCGAGGTCCGGCCGGTGCTCGGGCTGGACCGGGGCCCTGTCGCGCAGGCGGAAGGTCATGACCGTGGTGGTGCCGGGCGCGAAGGTCACCGGCAGCGATCCGCCGCGCTCCAGCTCGACGTTGCGGGTCTCGACCCCGCCCTGCGCGGTGTCGCCGCCGTCCGGAGCGAGGCCGCGGGTCATCTCCCAGGTCCCGGCGACGACGTTCCAGGTGCCCATGTCCGCGCGCTGCTCGGCGTCGGTGGTGTTGTAGCCGATCACGGTGAAGCCCTCGGGGGTGGCGTCGCGCACCAGCAGGGCCACCTTCACCGCGCCTTCCGGATCGGTGAAGCGCCAGCTGACGGCGTTGCCCGGGTAGGTCTGGTTGCGCTTGAGCGCGATGCCGCCCAGCCGCTCGCGCTGGAGCAGATCGTTGGGCGCATCCACGCGGTCGCTCCACCAGTGGCCCTCGGTGTACATGTACATGTGCTGCGACTTGTCGGCGATGCCCGCGGCGTTCAGCGCTTCCAGCCAGGAGCGGTCGCCGGTCGTGTTCCAGGCCTCGAACCGGGCGAAGTCGTTGCCGCCGGCCGCCGCCTTCAGCACCGCGTCGCGCCAGGCGCTGCGCTTGTCGAGCACGGTGATGGCGTTCTCGTTGATCTCGGTCAGCGGGCCGAAGCTGCTCTTGCCGAGCCGGCCGAGCACCGGGCGCAGGTACTTGTCGTCCCCAGTGAAGCGCCATGCCGCCCAGGCCGACTGCATCGGCAGCGAAGCGCCGCCGCCATCGCCCGCCCGCTCGCTGTCGTGGTCGAAGCTGATGTCGTTGGGGAACGTCCAGAGGCCGTCCGCCCCCTGCTTGCCGTGGGCCAGCAGGCCGTCGATGAGCCCGGTCACCAGGCCGCGCGCGGTCGGGTCGGCGTTGAACACGCCCAGCAGCACCGGCGTGTGCATGATGACGAAGCCATAGGGCTTCTGCCAGGCCCAGGGCTCGTCGCGGTAGATCTTGCGCCCGCCGAACCAGCTGGAGGAGATGTGCATGTGCCCGGCGGGATTGACGCGGATCACGTCCTTGAGGCCGCGCACCGTCGCCATTATGCGCTCGACCGCCTTGGGCTCGCCCCAGTTGAGGTAGAGCCGCTCGGCGTCGGAATTGATGCCTTCTTCGTAGACGTGCAGTTCGTCGGTGCTGATGTAGCTCAGCCCGTTGACGATCATGCCGTTCTTGTAGACCGCGTCCGACAGCGCCTTGAGCGAGGCGTTGATCTTGTCCGGATCGACCCCCATGAGCGCCAGCCCGGGCCACTGCTGGGTAAGGTCGGTGTCATCCGAGATGCCGCCGCCGAAATCGCCGTAGGGCACCTGCCGGTTGTCGATCCACCAGTTGACGAAGTGGCGCGTGAGCTTGAGGTCCTCCAGCTGGCGGAAGGCCCAGAGCGGCATGCCGGCCGGCGGCTCGGGCTGGACGAAGGGCGGCAGCTGGTCCTGCGAGTAGCCGATGTCCGCCCAGTAGCGCCGCGCCTCCAGGTTGTCGGGATCGACGCGCAGCAGGTCGGTGATGTCGCCATAGAGCCGGCGATAGAGAGCGGCGCGCTTCGAGGCGGTGTGCTCCTCCACCAGGAAGGCCCAGTTGTCCTTCACCTGGTTGAAGCGGTCGGTGACGTGCTCGGCCTTGGCCGCCTGGCGGTCCTTGAAGACCATGCGCACCTTCATGCCGTCCAGCGACTTCGCGCCGAAGTCCGGCGCCGCGGAGGCGACGGTGAGGTAAAGGCTGTCGACGGTCAGGATGCGGTCGCGCAAGTCCAGCCAGAGCGTGCGCGGCTGGCCGGGGCGGACGGAGACCTGGACGTCGATCATGTCGCGCTCCGGCCAGATCGGGTCCTTGATCCGGATGTTGAGCGGGATCAGCCCGCGGGCGTCGGGCTTGGCGTCGATCGCGGGGATATCCAGCGCCACGCCGTCCAGTCCGTCATGGACGTTCTCCCAACCGTAGTTCCACGCCCGCGCCAGCGGACGATCGGCCGGCGCCTCGCCGAAGTTGGAGGGGATCAGGACGTGGACGATCGGCAGGTCTTGCGCACTGCGGCTGGCGGTGCCCGAGGCGCCGGCGCTCCCCGCACCGACCGCCGCCTTTACCCCACTGCTCGGCAGCGCGACCACCGTGGCGCGCTCACGGGCGGGATAGCGCCCGGCGATGAAGCGGTTGAGCCGGTCCAGCGCACCCAAGTCCGAGGCCGCCCCGGCGTTGACGGTATAGCTCAGCTGGAACGTGCCGGCAGGCACCTGCCCCGGACGCACGTCGTAGGCCCAGATCTCCTGGATCGGCTGCTCCTGCACCACGTTGGTGAACCGCAGCACGCCACCCGTCTTCGTGGGGGTGTCGGTGAGAGAGCGCACCAAGCCCTTGCTGCGCGCCGCCAGCTTGCGCCACGAGGACTTGCCGTCCGGCGACCACTCCAGCGCGCCATAAGCGGCACCGCGGATCTCGACGCGGTTGAAGGCGGCGTCCTGCGGCAGCGTCAGTTCGTAGGCCTTGCCGCCTTCGACATAGACGTTCCAGTCGGGCAGCTGGAAGTAGTCGTCACGCCCCGGCAGGCGCGAGCGGTTGTAGACGCCGGGCCAGGTGGTCTCGGCGATGCCGTCCACGCCCTTCCACATCCACTCCTTGAGGTCCTTGGCGTCGGCGAACTCCACCTTTCGCACGACGGTGGTATCCTCCGAAAGCGGAGGCGGGCTCGCCGTGTCCCAGCCGAAGCGGTGCAGCCACGCGGTGCGCAGGGCCGAGGCGGTCGGCGCCGCCGCCGGCGCGGCGGGCTCCTGCCGCGCGGCCAGCCGGGCGACGCCCGCCTCGTCCAGCATGTGGTCGTAGACGCGGATGTCGTCGAGGTCGGAGCCGCGCATGAAGTTGTAGCGGCTCTGCACCTGGTGCGGCGCGATCACGCGGCCCGCGAGCCCGAACTGGTCCAGCGCCATGTCGAGGTCGGCCGCCTGCTGCTTGGCGGCGACGAGCTTGCCGTCCCAGAACAGGCGCACGCCCTGCGTCTCGTCCCAGCCAAAGGCGATGTGGTGCCATGCGTCGGGCGTGGGGGGCGTCGGGACCGTCCAGCTCACCCGGATGCGCGAGAGGTTGGCGTCCGTCACGAAGGCGTCGAAGCCGTGGCCGTTCCAGTCGATGCGCAGGAACGCCATGTCCCAGCTCGAGTGGTCGCCCGCGCTCGCACGGAAGATCACGAAGGGGGCTTCGCCGACCGGCGTGTGGCTGCGCCAGAAGAACGAGAGCGTGCCGCGCTGGGCATAGATGTTGCCCGGCGCTTCCCATGCGACGTAGCCGCCGTCGCTCCAGCGCCCCGCGCCGTTGGCCGCGCCGTCCGGCACGATCGCGACATCGCTCTTGAAGTTGGGCACGGCGGCGCCCTGTGCGACGCTGGCATCGAACCCGTCATCCAGCGGCGCGTGGAACAGCAGCCCGCCGGCGTCCTGGGCCCGAGTCTGAGCCTGAGCCTGAGCCTGAGCCTGAGCCTGAGCCTGAGCCTGAGCCGCGGGAACGGCGGCCAGGCCGGCGACGGCCAGGGCCAGCGAGGAACAGGCCCGATGGGCCACGAAACGCCGAAAGGTATGCAGCACGCAGATGTCTCTCCCTTGCGGGATCAGACCGGCGGGCCCTTCCCGTTCGCCTCTGGAGCGCCTTCTATGACACCGGTATCAATGGCGCTGCAAGTGCTTATCCTCTCCTCCGCGGCATCAATTTCCCGAACCCGCGCTCGCGGCAGAACCCACTGGGCGCGCGCCATTATTCTTGGCTTGCTCGCGCTCCGGCGACACCGCATGATACGCGAGACTTCCGAGGGGACCCGCCTGTGAGGCTCGTAGCCGCCATTCTAGCCTTGGGCATCGCCACCACCGTCGTTCCGGTTGCGGCGAAGGATCGCGGATGCCGCGACGACAACGGGGCGGAGCGCTGCGCCCCCGAAGCGCTGAGACGGCAGGAGAAGGCGTACGGGGTAGAGGCCATAGACGCGCTCGGTGCCAGGGGCGCGCAGGTGATCCGGGCTTTCTTCGTCGACGGTTATGGCCGTGACGTCGGGCTGGTGAGCTTCGTGCGGGGCCCCGCGTCGGAGCCCAGGGTCGAATGGATGCAGCCGCTTGCCGGGCCGGCAGACGATCCTCGCGTGCGGCTCTCCAGCGTCGTACCGTTGGCGACGTGGGAAGACCTGCAGGCGGACGGCGAGGTATTCGACCGCCCGCTGGCGCCCGAACCGGCGAGCGCCGAGCTGTCGATCTGCCTGCACGGCTGGGTGGTTCGGGTCGAGACCGTCGACGCCGGCGGAAAGAGCCATGCAAGCGTCGAAAGCACGTGCGTTTCCGGCCTCGTCGCGCGCTACGGCTTCAGGATCGCCAAGGCGGCCGTCGCCGCTCTGCCGTCGTGCGCGCTGCTCGATCCCGAACGAACACGCAACGATGTCACGCGGCTGGCGGATTGCACGCTGCTGACCGGCGACCGCGCCGCCGCGGCTCAGGCCTACAACGTGTTCCGCACGCCCTGGTTCGCCTCGCCCGGCGGGCCGGACTTCGCTCGCCCGCTCCTTTACCTGTTCCACGACCGGGCCGAGCTGTCGTGGCCGGGTCAACCCGCCGTGACCGGCTGGGAAGCCGCGTCCCGCGTCTGGGCCGAGCAGGCGGCCAAGGCTCATTTCCTCGTGGCCCGGATCTACGGCGAGACGCCGGACCGCGTCCGGATCGAGGGCACGATCCTGCCGGAAGATTCGTCCGATCCCCGCGCCGTGGGCATCCCCGCCACCCTGATCTGGACGCGCGAGAACGGCTTCGGCTTTCGCCTGCGCAGTCTCACCAGCGGCGCGCCGGCCAGCAGCTGAGTGGACCGCCTGGCCTCAGCGACGAAACGTGGCGCCGGGCTTCAACGCCGGACTTGCCTCACCACCCACCCGGTGTCGCCACCGAAGAAGCGCTCGAGCCGCCAGGCATCGGCCGCGTCGCGGTCCAGCCACGCCGCTTCCTTGATGAGCGTCAGGCCCCTCGTTCCGGACCCGGTCGGGGCGTAGAGCCCGTAGCGGGTGGTCGGCAGCTTGTTGGTCTTGCCCGGGGTCCACTCGGTGAAGGCGCCCGGGGCCAGCGGCGTCTCCAGCACCGGCTCGAGGAACACGACGGCGGCGTAGTCGCGCCAGGGGCGCCCGAGCGAGACGTTGCTAGCGGCAGGGTCCGCGGTCAGGCGGCAGTCCTCGAACACGAAGGCGCTGTCCTCGTCGGCCGCGTTGCGGCTCTGTGCGGTGTACATGACGGACTCGTGCGCCTCGCCGTGGAGCTGGCACTTGCGGAAGAACGCCTTGGCGTTGCCGAACACGAAGTCCACGTGGCCGGCGATGTAGCAGTCCTCGAAGTAGGCGCGCGTCTTGCGCCCGCCCGCGCCGTTGTTGACGAAGAGCGTGTCCTGGTGACCGAGCATCCGCACCTGGGACACCACCGCCCGGTCGCCCGTCAGCGAGACCGCCACCGCTTGCGAGGGCGCATGCGCGGGGTCCAGCCACCAGTCGTTGGAGACGGTCAGGTTGCGCATGGTGAACCCAGCGCCGGTGACGCTCAGCGTCGCCGACTTGAAGGTGCCGCCGGCGGTCATGGCGGAATCGCCATAGACCAGGACCACCGCGTCGGGCGTCTTGCCGGTGCCCGCAAGCGTCACGTCGTCCGCCGCCACCGTCAGCTTCTCGCGATAGGTGCCCGGCGCGATCAGGATCGTCCCGCCCTCCGCGGCCAAGGCGTCGATCGCCGCCTGGACGGTGTGGAAGGCGCCTTCGCGCGCGGCATCGACGTGGACGGTGCGCGCCGTCGCCGGCGCCGCCAGTACGACCGGAGCGCAGAGTGCCGCAAGAATCAGCCGGTGCATCACGAAGTCCTCCCCTGTTCCGCCAGCCACGCGATGGCATTGGCGAGAAAACGGCGCTGCAAGGGCGCCACCATGTCCGGCATCCGGTGCAGCACCGCCCGCATGCCCTTGTTCGCGGCGACCAGGGTCGCGGCGCCGTTGTGGCGATCGTGGTCGCGGCTGTAGCCCGCCACGATCTCGACGCCGGGGCCCTCCACCAGCAACCCGTTGGAGAGGCGCCCGTCGACCTGGTGGAAGATGCCGGCGGCGCGGTCGGCCGGGATGCCGGCGAACAGCGGATGTGCGCGCAGGTAGTTCCAGTTGCCCATCCAGGGCGCCCGGATATCGCCCACCGCGCCGTCGAAGCGCAGCAGGCCGAGCGCGGCGAGCTGCCGTGCCACGCCTTCGGAAAGCCCGTCCTCGGGCACCAAGGCCAGCAGCGGGACGCCCGCCTTCACCGCCGCCAGCACCGGCGGCGCCAGTTCGCCCAGCACCAGCTTGGGCTTCTCGCCCTTCTTCGGCTGCGCTTCGAGGCCGGTCTGCTCACCGATCTGGCGCCGCGCGATCTCCTCCGCCTTGAGGCCCGAGGCGATGATGAGGTCGTAGCGCTGACCGGGCCGGAACTCCTCCAGCTGGAGGCCGGGCAAGCCTTCGAGTTGCGTGCGCAAGCTGCGCGCGATGCCGGACACGGCCACGCGGCGCCCATGAGCCACTTGCGCGGGCAGGGCCGTGACCCACAGGCTCCGGCTGAAGGTGGCGTCGGGCGCGCCCGAGAAGGACAGGCGCACCTGCCATTCGCCCTCGCTCACGAGCGCCGGGGTCGTGACGTCGCGCGCGACGAGCTGGACGAAGCGGTCGGGCGCGGCCGGCGCCACCGGGTAGCGCCCCAGTTCCCGCACCGCGCCACGCGGATCGCGCAGTGACAGCACCACTTCGCCGGAGATCCGCTTGCCGGTGTCGTTGAACACGAACAGGTCGAGCACCGCGCTCTCGCCCGCCTGGTAGGCCAGCCGCCGCTGCTTGGCGACGGGCCGCACCGGCAGCAGGCTGGCGCGCACCAGCGCCGGGTCCGCCTTGAAGCCGCGCAAGTTGTCGACGATGCCCGAGTGGTTCTCGATCGCGGTGGTCTCCCAGCCGCTGATCGCCGCCACGTCCACCTCGTCGCCGATGCGGATGTTCTCCATGTAGTTGGCCCAGGCGTCGTAGCACTTGCCGCCGATCGACCGGAACAGGTCCTGCGCGGTGGGGAAGGCCCGGCGGAAGCCCCAGCGGTCGAGGAACGCCTCGGTCCCGGCAAGGATCTCGGCGTGGTCGGCGAGGTCGTAGGAGCGACCGCCGCCCTTGCGGATCGTCTCGACCATGGCCGCATGATCGTCGGCCACGGCGCACCCTTCCATCTCGCCGAACTCGACGATGAAGGGCTTGCCGGTCTGGCGGTGGATGTAGTCGTCCGGCCCCTTGTAGAAGGCATCGTACCACTGGTCGCCGGCGCCCTGGTGGTTGTCCCACCAGCCGCCCCACTCGACCTCGTCCGAGCGGTAGTAGCGATCGCTGTAGGGCAGGTACATCGCCTGCGCGGCGCCCCGCTGGACGAAGCCGTCGTTGAGGATCACCGTGCGGCTCGGATCGGCGCGGTGCATCGCCAGCAGCACCGCCTGCACGTCCGGGTTGGCGAGGTCGGCGCCGAGTTCGTTCTGCAGCGTGTACTGCACCAGCGAAGGGTGCGAGCGGAACGCGCGCACCATCGCCACGCACTTCTCCACCTGGTAGTCGCGGGCGAAGCGGTCGGCGTCGGACAAGGCGCCGTTCTTGTCGTAATTGGCGATGGCGAAGCGGCCGCCGCCCGGCTCCATCACCCGCAGCAGGCCCATCTCGTCCTGCCGGTCGAGCACTTCGCGCTTGCCGACGTTGCGGTGGAAGTGGAGGCAGTTGAGGCCCAGCGCCTTGGCGGACTCGACCTCCTGCACCGCCAGTTCGGGCCGCGGCCACAGCCCGTTGAAGCCCCAGTAGCCCCAAGAGATCGCGGAGTAGAGCTTGATCCGGCGCCCGTTCAGCCGCAGCAGCGCGTCGCTGCCCAGCCCTTCCGGCGCGAACCAGCGGAACCCGAAGCGGACCTCGCGCGCGTCCTTCCCGAACGAGAGGCGCAAGCGGTGCAAGACCGGCTCGTCGAGGTCCCAGAGCCGCGCCGACGGCGCCTCGACGCGGAAGCGCAGGTGCGCGGTGGCACCCTCGGCGCGCGCCTCCTCCAGCACCACCCGGGCACGGACCCGCTTGCCGGCGGCGTCGAGCAGCACCGCCTTGGCCATTTTGCTGCCGCGCGCCGCCAGCGCAGCATCGCTGCAGGCGACCTCCATGTGAGCGGTGACGACATGGGGATCGGGCGTGTTCAGCACCCAGGCGTCGGCGACATGCGCCTCCAGCGGATGGCTGGTGATGTGGACGTCGCGATCGAGCCCGCCGAACCCGTGCGAGCGGAACAGCTTGACCGCACCCCAAGTCATCGTCGTCGAATCGCGCCAGTCGTAGCGGCCGCCGGGATTGGTGATGCGGATCGCGAGCCGGTTGCGCGCGCCGGGCCGCAGCGCCGCGGTCAGGTCGCACACGATCGGCAGTTCCGCCATGATCGAGTAGCCGACGAGCGTCTCGTTGAGGAAGACCTCCGCACGCAGTCGCGCCCCGCGGATGTGAAGCAGCGTGCGCCGCCCCGCGAACGCGGCCGGGGCATCGAAGTCGCGCGTCCACCACGAGACGCCGCGGTAGGCCCCGTTCTGCGGCACCGGATCGTCGTTGGCGTAGCGGTACTCGTCGTCGGTGTAGGGCCGCTCCCCGACCTTGCCCCAGAGGTGCTCCTCGACCGTGGTGGGCAGGGTCACTGCCACCGGCGGCGCGCTGTCCAGCACGCCCCATCCCCCGCTCGGCGGGCGCACCGGAAGGCGCTTCAGGTCGACCCGGGAGGGCAGCACGATGGCGTCATCCTCGAAGCGCGCCTCGCGGTCGAGCCACAGCCGCCATCCCTCGTCGGGGAGGGAGAGCCGGTTGCCGGCTTGCGCGGTGTGCGCGGCTTGCGCCGCGTCCGCGGCGACAGGCAGCATCGTCATTGCACCGGACGCGCCGGCCACGCCTAGGAAGCCGCGGCGGTCGAGCGCGCTCATGCGGCGATGCCCTGCAGGTGCGTGGGTTCTTGCGATATCATGCCATCCCCTTCCCGAGTTCCGCCGCCCGCTTTGCTGCGGGTCGGTCCAGATTAGGATAGCGCTATCATCTCTCTTTGCGCAGCTCAATGCGCGATGACGAATTTAATGCGGCGGGATCAGCTTGGGAGCGTGCCGTCCGATTCGCGGCGGACCAGCTCGTACGCCATCTGCATGTTGGTGGGCGTGAACGGCCCGCCGGCGCGACGTGTGCGGATGTCCTCCACCAGCTGGCCCATGGCGGCGCGCGACATGTCGGCGATGGGCTGGCGGATCGTCGTCAGCTCGGGCCAGGTCGTGGTCGCCTGGGGTGCATCGTCGAAGCCGACGACGGTGAGGTCGCGCGGCACCGCGAGCCCCATCCGGTGCGCGACCGAGATCGCCGCCGCCGCCATGTCGTCGTTGCTGGCGAAGATCGCCGACGGCCGCTCCGCCCGTCCCAGCAGCGCCTGCGCCGCGGTGATGCCGGAGCGGTAGGTGAACAGCCCTTCGACTTCGAGCGCCGGATCGGCGGCCAGCCCGGCCTCTCCCAGCGCCTCGCGGAAGCCCTGGAGGCGCAGCGCGGAGGCGGTCTGGTCGGGATTGCCGGCGATGAACCCGATCCGCCTGTGGCCGAGCGCCAGCAGGTGCCGCGTCATCGCCGCCGCCGCCGCCCGGTCGTCGATGTTGACCGAGGAGAAGAACGCCGGCGGCCGGCCGGATGCCACCACCACCGCGGGCACCTCCGCCTCCCGCAGAACCTCATGGATCTCCGCGGCGTCGCACAGCGGGGGCGGCAGGATCATGCCATCGACGCCGTCCTCCACCAGCCGCTGCACGATCCCGGCGCGCGTCTCCTCCACGTCGCAGAGCTGGACCACCAGCTGCACGTTGGACCGGTTCGCCTGGTCGAGGCTGCCGACGAGGAACTCGTTGAGGTAGCCGGCGCTCGGATTGCTGTAGAGGAGGCCGATGCGGATCTCGCTCGCCGCGGCCAGGTTGCGCGCCGCCGCGCTCGGCGAATAGTTCAGCGCCTTGATCGCGGCCTCGACCCGCTCGCGCGTTTCGTCGCGCACCTTGGCGGTGCCGTTCATCACCCGCGACACGGTCATGAGGGACACGCCGGCCTCGCTGGCGACGTCGGCGATGGTCGCGCCCGCTCGCGAGCGGCGCGAGGTGCGGGGCCGGATGCGCGGTGCGGCGATGTCTTCGGCCATGGTCCCTGCCCTCCTCTAGCTCGATGCCGCTACCCCGGCTGCAAGTCGCTTGCAATGCGCCCCGGCGCTTGATAGCGCTATCAACAATAACAGGGAGAGCCTCGTGACACCTCGACTCCGGCTGCTGCTGTGCGCGACCACCATCATCCTGCCGACAGCCGCCCAGGCGCAGGACGCCGCGCCTTCCGCAGAGGCCGTTTCGCTTGCCACGATCCAGCGCCGCGCGGCGGGGATGGTGCAGGCGATGACGCTGGAGGAGAAGGCCGCGCAGCTCAAGGCCGAGGCACCCGCCATTCCGCGGCTCGGCCTCCCCGCTTACGACTGGTGGAGCGAAGGGCTCCACGGCGTCGCCCGCGCCGGCGAGGCGACGGTGTTCCCCCAGGCCATCGCCATGGCCGCCACATTCGACGCCTCGCTGGTGGAGCAGGCCGCCGACCTCATCGCCACCGAGTTCCGCGCCAAGTACCGCGCCACGCTGGGACCCGACGGCAGCTCCAAGCGCTATCGCGGGCTCACCGTCTGGTCGCCCAACATCAACATCTTCCGCGATCCGCGCTGGGGCCGCGGGCAGGAGACCTTCGGCGAGGATCCGCACCTCACCGGCCGCATGGGCGTCGCCTTCGTACGCGGGCTCCAGGGTGACGACCCGGTGTTCTACAAGACGGCCGCCGTGGCCAAGCACTTCGCCGTCCACAGCGGCCCGGAAGGCAACCGCCATCGCGAGGACGTCCACCCCTCCGCCTACGACCTGGAGGACACCTATCTTCCCGCGTTTCGCGCGGTGGTGACCGAGGCGCGGCCGAGCGGGATCATGTGCGCCTACAACGCCATCGACGGGGTACCCGCCTGCGGCAGTCCGCTGCTGGCCGGGCGGCTGCGGGGCGACTGGGCGTTCAAGGGCCATGTCGTGACCGACTGCGCGGCGATGGCCGACTTCTTCGACGCCGACGCCCACGCCTACAGCCGCAATCCGGTGGAGGCGGTCGCCACCGCGGTGCGCGCCGGAACCGACCTCATCTGCCTGGAGTTCGGGCGCGACAAGTCGTCCGACCCGGCGATCATCGTCGAAGCCGTGCGCCAGCGGCTGCTGCCCGAGGGCCTGCTCGACCGGGCGGTGGAGCGCACGCTGGCCGACCGCCTGCGCCTTGGTCTCCCCCCCGAGACCACCCCCTACTCCGGCATCGCGCCCGAGAACAACGACACTCCCGAACACGCCGAGCTCAACCGCAGGATGGCGCGCGAAGCGATGGTGCTGCTCAAGAACGACGGGCTGCTGCCGCTCGCCCGGGCACCGCGCGCCATCGCGGTGATCGGGCCCAACGCGGACAGCGTCGATGCCCTGGTCGGCAACTACAACGGAACGCCCTCGCGCCCCGTTACGGTGCTGGAAGGGTTGCGCCAGCGCTTCCCGGAGGCGCGGATCGACTACGTGCAGGGCACCGGCCACGTCGGCCCGCCGCTCAAGCCGGTGCCGCGGGCGGCGCTCTGCCTCGACGCGCAGTGCGCGTCCAGGGGCGTGACGATCGAGGAGTACGCGGGAACCGAGCTCGCCGGCCAGCCGGTCCGCCGCGCCACCGGCACCGAGGTGCGCTTCGACTGGGGCCGCCCGACCCGCGCCCAGCGCCGCAGCACGATCCGCTGGACCGGGTGGATCGTGCCCGAGGCGACCAGCGAGTACCACTTCCGCATGAACGTGGACGATGGCTACCGCATCAGCATCGACGGGCGCGAGATCGCCGACGCCTGGGACCCGGGCGACCCGCCCTCGATCCACAATGACGGCGTTGTGCTGACCGCCGGCAAGCCGCACCGGATCACCGTCGAGGCGCGGCAGGAGGGCGACCGCGGCGACCAGTCGCTGCTGTGGACCGACTTGCGCGAGCAGGAAGACGCGGCGCTCGCCGCAGCGCGCAAGGCCGACCTGGTGATCTTCGCCGCCGGCCTCAACGCGCGGCTGGAAGGCGAGGAGATGCGCGTCAACGCGGCCGGCTTCGCGGGCGGCGACCGCACCAGCCTCGATCTGCCCGCCCCGCAGCAGCGGCTGCTCGAGCAGCTCCACGCGACCGGCAAGCCAGTGGTGCTGGTGCTGATGAGCGGCAGCGCCATGGGGGTGAACTGGGCGCAGGCGAACCTGCCCGCCATCGTCGAGGCTTGGTACCCGGGGGGCGTCGGCGGGCGCGCCGTGGCCGACCTCATCGCCGGCGACTTCAGCCCGGCAGGCCGCCTGCCGGTAACCTTCTACGCATCGGCCGACCAGCTTCCCGCTTTCGGCAACTACGCCATGAAGGGGCGCACCTACCGCTACTTCGCGGGCAAGCCGCTCTATCCCTTCGGCTACGGCCTCAGCTACACCCGCTTCGCCTACGAGCCGCCCGCGACGGCCCCGCAGGTGGAGGCGGGCAAGCCGCTGGAGGTCTCGGCGCGGGTGACCAACGCCGGTGCGCGCGCGAGCGACGAGGTGGTCCAGCTCTACGTGCGCCATCCCGGCACCGCCGGCCCGCGCCATGCGCTGCAGGGCTTCGCGCGCATTCCCCTCGCGCCCGGGGAGAGCCGCACCGTCCGCTTCACGCTCGATCCCCGGGCGCTGAGCACCGTCGATGCCGCGGGTCGGCGCAGCGTGCAGCCAGGCGAGATCGAGGTCTGGGTCGGCGGCGGCCAGCCCGACACCGGCGCCCCCGGCGGCTGGGCCCGGGTACGCATGACCGGCAAGGCAGTGGCCCTGCCCCGATGAGATCACGACGGGAGAGAACGATGCGCCACTGGAAGATCCTGCTGCTCGCCAGCGCCTTCGCCACTTCGGCGCAGGCGGCGACGATCGGCACCATGACCCCGGCCGAGCCGGTCACCGCCGCCCGGATCGACACCCTGCCCAAGGCCGAGCAGGCCGCGTGGGATCGCTACCTCGCCCGCTCGGAAGCGCTCATGGCCGCCGACAAGGCCGCGCTTGCCGCCGAGCGCAGGAGCCATCCCGCTGCCAACGCGCCGGGCGGCCCCTCCGGCGGGGGCGGCATGCCGCTCGACCGGCCCGCGGCCTGGTATGCGGGCGCCGAGGCGCGCCACATCGCCGCCAACATCATCAGCTTCCAGACGCCCGCCGGCGGCTGGGGCAAGAACATGGACCGCTCCGGCCCGCTGCGGGTTCCCGGGCAGAGCTGGGTTCCGTACGAGAACCTGCCTGCCAACGCGCGCGAGGACATCACCAGCGCCACGCCCGAGTGGCGCTATGTCGGGACCATCGACAACAACGCGACGCTGGACGAGATGCGCTTCCTCGCCCGCGTCCAGGCGCAGCTTCCGGGGCACGAGGGCGACGCCGCCCGCGCCGCGTTCCGCAAGGGCCTCGCCTATCTGCTCACAGCCCAGTACCCGAGCGGCGGCTGGCCGCAGGTCTTCCCGCTGCAGGGCGGCTATCACGATGCGCTGACCTACAACGACGATGCCATGGCCCACGTGCTGTCGCTGCTGGGCGATGTCGCGGCGCGCGAGGGTGACTTCGCCTTCGCCACGCCGACAGAGGCGGCCCGGGCCCAGGCCGCCCACGCCCGCGGCATCGCCGTGATCCTGGCGACGCAGGTGCGGACGGGCGGGCGGCTCACCGGCTGGTCGCAGCAGCACGACCCGCTGACGCTGGCCCCGGTCGGCGCGCGCAACTTCGAGCCGGCGGCGCTGTCCAGCAACGAGAGCGCGCGGCTGCTGATGCTGCTGATGGAGCAGCCCGCCCCCTCGCCCCGGCTGGTCGCGGCGGTCCACGCCGGCATCGCCTGGTTGCGCGCGGCCGCGGTGCGCGACAAGGCCTGGGGCCTCGCCGACGACGGCATCCCCGGCAAGCACCTGGCCGACAGGCCCGGCGCCGGTCCGATCTGGGCGCGCTTCTACGACATGAAGACGCTCAAGCCGATCTTCGGCGACCGCGACAAGTCGATCCAAGACGACGTCAACGACATCAGCCTGGAACGCCGCAACGGCTACAGCTGGTACGGCGCCGGCCCGGCGCAGGCGCTCAAGGCCTACGAGACCTGGGCGAAGGCGCACGCCGCGGGCTGAGCTTTCCTTCCCCTGCACCACCCCACTCCTGTGGAACGGGGTGGATCGCACACGAACACGTTCTCCCTGAGCTTTGCTCGGGGAGGTGCCAGCGCGTCTGCTGACGCAGCGGGCGGGCGGCTCCCCCGCTAGCGTCCTGCCACGCATCTCCAAAAAAAAAGCGTGCCGCCGCGAGGAGGAAGCGGCGGCACGCAGGGGAGTAGCCGGTTCAGAACTGCGCGCGCACGCCCACGCGATAGACCGGGCCCGAGCTCGAGTAGTTCGTCACCACCGGCGAGTCCTGGTAGGCGTAGTTGTTCGAGGTCTGGTTGGTGAGGTTGAGCCCCTCCACCGTCACCGTCGCGAAGTCCGTCAGCTTGTAGCTGATCGAGGCATCGACGTTGGTCGTTCCCTTGCTGAACGCGAAGTCGTTGATGAGCGGGCTGTTGCAGATCGTCCCCGCCACCGAGGGATCAGCGGGCGAGTTGCTCAGCCCCGGGGCGCAGTCACCGGCCGAGAGCGGGTACGTTGTGCTGTAGCCCTTGCGCTTGGCCACGGAGACGCGGGCGCGGAAGCGTTCGGTCTCGTAGAACAGCGTGGCATTGAGCGCGTCAGGCGAGACGCCCAGGAACGGCGCCTTGCCCAGTGTCTGCGGCTTGGTCGCGGTGCCGGGATCGAGGATGTAGGTCAGCTCCGATTCGATGTGCGTGTAGTTGATGATGCCGCCGAAGTGGCTGAGGAAGCCGGGCAGGAAGTCGAAGTTCTGCTGATAGCTGAGCTCGATGCCACGGATGTAGCCGCCCGGCGCGTCGCGGAACTGGCGCGCGGTGACTTCGTAGTCGTTGTCGATGTAGGCGAGCTGGTTGGCATTGGTGAACTGCGCGCGCAGCTCCTCCAGCGCCTGCGCATCCAGGAACTGCGAGAGCGGGCCCGAGAACAGGATCGTCTGCGGGAACGACTTGATCTTCTTGTTGAACAGCGCGACCGACAGCAGGCCGCCCTTGGCGAAGTACCACTCGGCGCTGAAGTCGAGGTTGGTGGAGTAGAACGGCTTGAGCTTCGGGTTGCCGACCGTCAGCGTGCCGCCGGTGGTGTCGCCGGTGTTGGGAATCGAGATGCTGCTGACGGTGGGCGAGAGGTTGCCCAGCAGCGGGCGCGCCATCACCTTGGCCGCGGCGAAGCGGACCACGACGTCGTCGATCGGCTCGTAGATCAGGTTCACCGAAGGCAGCCAGTCGGTGTACTTGTTGGTGCCCGTGATCGGCCGGCCGGCAGTGGTGCGCCCCGTGGAGGTCAGGTCGGTGACCGCGACGCGGGTGCCGACGTTGCCGCGGAACGGGCGGTCGAACACGGTCAGGTCCCAGTCGCCCTGCAGGTAGAAGGCGTATTCCTTCTCGTTCACGCCGAAGGTGGCGGTGTTGTTGCGCGTGTTCCAGATGCGCCAGTCACCCCACTTGTTGATGCAGTTGCAGGTGAAGTCGAACAGGTCGTTGAACTTCTCGATGTCGGGCACGAAGAAGCTGCTGGCGGTGCCTTCCGGTACGTCGAGGCCCTGGCCGAAGTTCACGACCTTGCCCACCTGGGAGGCCGAGACGCCGGCCTCGAGCAGCGTGGGGTTGAGCGTGTCGACGGCGCGCTCGTACTGCGTCGTGTAGAAGCCGAACTTGCGCCAGGTGCCGCCGAACGACACCGCGAACTGCGTGTCGACGTCCCAGCGGAAGTCGGCCTTCACCGATTTCTGCGAGTTCTCGACGGTGCGCTTGTAGTTGCGGATGGCGGAGAAGCCCTTGACCGTCGTCCAGTTGTCCGGGTTGGACAGGTCGAACCCGGCATCGAACACCGGCATCGAGCCGCCGTCGCGCTCGTCGTAGGTGAAGATCTCGGGCGCGTTCATGCGGTTGAACTCGACCAGCAGGCCCTGCGAATCATTGGTCGATTTCGACTGGCCGTACACGAAGTTGCCGCGCAGCGTGTCGGTGAACTCGTGGTCGACGTTGACAGACCACTGGTAGAACTCGGTGGTGTAGTCCTGCCGGTCGGCGCCCGAGCGCCAGTCGACGTTGCGCAGCTTCAGGTAGTTGGCCGTGCCGTTCTCGACGTTGGCGTCGAGCACGTCGACGCCCGGGCGGCCGATCAGCTCGCCGCGATAGGCAAGGCGGTTGGTGGAGGGGATGTAGCCGACCGAGTTCGGGTTGTTGTAGTAGTCGTAGGGGTCGAGGTTGTACGGGTTGCTGCTGAAGATGTTGGTGCCGTACTGCGAGGCGACGGTGTTGCCGCTGGCGTCCAGCGCGGTCCCGAACGCGGGCGTGGTGCCGTAGAGGCTCTCGCCGCAGTCCTGCCCATAGGTGATGTCCGAGCTCGCGCGCGGGGTGCAGATGCCCGGGTAGAGGGCGCGGGCGGCGCTCGGCGTCAGGTTGCTGCCGGCGGTGTTGTAGGCGGCGTTGGTGTTGTTGCGGTTGAGGCCGACGGTGCCGACCTGGTACTTGGTGCTGCTGTTCTTGAAGCGCGAGTAGAGCCCGTCCACGTTGAGGCGAGTGCGGTCGGCCACCTGCCACTGGTAGGCGGCGGTGATGCCGAGGCGCTGGTTCTTCACGTTCTGCTGCTGGATCGAGGGCAGCGCCGGGATGCGCACGGTGGAATCGTCGAAGCGGCCGGGCGTGTTGTAGGGCGCGCCCGGGTAGAGCTTGGCGTAGGCCTCCGGATCGGACCCGGTCAGCACGTCGATCGCCGAGGGGTTGGTGACGCCGGCGCCGAGGTTGGTCCCGACCGGGGCGGAGAAGCCGCCGCGCTGCGGGTTCTCGTTGCCTGCGAAATCGGAGCCACGGTAGAGGTAGTCCGAGGAGCCCGCCGAGCGCTGGTAGGAATCGAGCTCGTTGCGCGTCTTGTTGTAGGCGAACGAGACCAGCAGGCCCATGTCGCCGTCGAGGAACTTCTTGGAGACGAGGCCCGCGATGCGCGGGCTCCAGGCCTTCGAGTTCTTCTGGTAGCTGCCCTCGGTGGAGAGCGCGAAGCGGTCTTCCTTGAAGTCGAACGGGCGGGCGGTCTGCAGGTCGATGTTGGCGCCCAGCGCGCCCTCGTCTGTGGCCGCCGAGGCGGTCTTCTGCACCTTCAGCGAGTTGAACAGCTCGGACGCGAAGGTGTTGTAGTCGAACGAGCGGCTGCGGTTCGGGCTGGTGCCGGAATCGTTGGAGCCCGAGGTGGAGAGCGCCATCAGGCCGTTGAGCCGGGTGATGTTGAAGTCGCCGCCCAGGCCGCGCACGGTGATCGTGCGGCCCTCGCCGTTGTCGCGGTCGATCGACACGCCGGTCATGCGCTGCAGCGATTCCGCGAGGTTCGCGTCGGGGAAGTCGGCGATGTCCTCGGCATTGATGGCATCGACGATGACGGTCGCGTTGCGCTTGGTGTTGATCGCGTTCTCGAGGCTGGCGCGGAAGCCGGTCACGATGATCTCGGCAGCGTCCGGCTCGCCCGCGGGCGGCACGGCCTCGCCCGCGTCCTGCGCCAGGGCGGGGAACGCACAGGCCGTCGCCATCGCGGCAACGGCGCTCGTCAGCACCAGGCGGGTGCGCGACGCAGTGGTGGACTTCGACATCGTTGTACTCTCCCTGTTGGGGCCAAGACGCCTCCGCACGCCCGGTCCCGAGCGAGACACGCGACAGAAGGACGCAAGAACCCACCGCCGAAGCTGCTCCTCTTCGGCGTTACTCACATGGTCATGATTGCGATCGACGACGCCGGACACGACCATTCCCCGCCTCGATCCAGTCGATACGAGCGAAGTTCGCGCTACGATTGTCGTCTAGTCAGGCCTGCCGGCTACGCTGGTGCTCCATGCGTTCGCCGAATGCTATTGCCTGACTTTCAAATGCCCCTTCTGCCTTCGTGCATATCCTACCCCTTTTCCGAACCAGTATTTATCTGGACTGTGTCTCAGGCGTACTGCAAACGGACGGGCTGGACAAGCAAAAAGTTAGCGCTATCTTCATGGCCCGGGAGAACGGCCGTAGCGGTCGTCCCACGGGAGGAACCTCATGCGATCCGCGATCCTTGCCGCAGCCGCCGCGCTGCTCGCCGTCCCTGCGCAGGCGCAGATGACGCCGCCGCCCGGCTCCCCGCCCGTGACGCCGATCCGGCCTTCGAAGATCATCCTTGTCGGCGATTCCACCACGGCGGTGGCGGGCGGCTGGGGCCCCAGCTTCTGCGCCTACCACGTGACCTCGTTCGCCGCCTGCCTCAACCTCGCGCGCGGGGGACGCAGCTCGGGCAACTACCGCTGGGAGGGATCGTGGGCGGTGGCGCTCTCGGAGATGCAGGCGAAAGGCTACCAGCACACCTGGGTGCTGATCCAGTTCGGACACAACGACCAGCCCGGCAAGCCCGGCCGCTCGACCGACCTTAAGACCGGCTATCCCGAGAACCTGCGCCGCTACGTGCGCGAGACGCGGGCCGCGGGTGCGATCCCGGTGCTCGTCACCCCCCTCACGCGCCGCATCTTCCAGGACGGCAAGCTGGTCAACGACCTCGCGCCCTGGGCCGAGGCGACGCGGGGGGTGGCGGCGGAGATGCAGGTGCCGCTGCTCGACCTCAACCGCGACAGCGCGCGATTGGTCGAGGCGCTGGGGAGCGACTATGCCAACCGCTTCGCCCAGGTCCCCAAGGGCACCGCCGCGGCGGCGGTGACGGCTCCGACGACGCCTGCCGCCACCGAAGTGCAGGTCCAGCCTATGGCTTCACCCAAGCTCTCGTTCGACTACACCCACCTCGGCACCGAGGGCGCCAACGTCTTCGCCGCGCTGGTGACCCGCGAACTGTCGGAAGCGGTGCCCGAGATGCGGCCGCTGCTGCTGCCGTGACGCCGGCGCTCCAGGCCGCCTCGACGGCCTGAGCCCGAACCTGGCTCAGAATTCCCGCGACAGCGTCAGACGCCAGTTGCGGGGATTGCCGGGAGTGACGCGGTCGATGCCGCCGGTGTCGGGGAAGTATCGCTCGTCGAAGATGTTGGCGACGGTCAGCTGCCCCCGCCAGCCCTCGCGCCGGTAGGACAGCCCGGCATCGACCAGCGTGTAGGCCGGCAGCCAGAGCAGCACCGACCCGTCCGGCCGGGTCGAATAGATGTCGCCGTTGCGCTTGCTGTTGTAGGTCACGCCCAACGTCGCGCCCAGCCCGGCGAGGGGACCGGAGGCGAGCTCGTACTGCGCGAAGGCGCCGATGTTGTGCTTGGGCACGTTCGACAGCGGCGCGCCGACGGTGAAGAAGTTGTCCTTCGTCACCTTCGCATCGACGTAGGTGTACGCGAGATTGAGGCTGAGCCCGGCCACGGGCTGCCACTGCAGTTCCGCTTCTATGCCGCGCGCGCGCTGCTCCCCAGTGACGACGACGAAGTCCATGTAGACCGGATCAGCCGTCGTGACGTTCTCGCGGGTGAGCTGGTAGATCGCCAGGCTGCCGCCCAGGCGCGTGCCCTCCGGCGCGAACTTGACGCCGAGCTCGATGTTCTTGCCCCGCTCGGGCGAGACGGGGCCGCCGATCGGATTGCCCTGCGCGTCGAAGCCCACCACCTGCTGGCTGTAGAGCTGCGGCACGAAGGACCGCGACCAGCTGGCATAGGCGTTGACGCCGGAGGTCAGCTTCAGCGTCCCGCCGATGCGGGGGCTGAACGCGTGGTCCTTCTGCCCGGAGGCCTCGGCCCAGTCGTAGCGGCCACCGAGCGTCAGCGTGACCAGTTCTCCGAACTTCAGGTGATCCTGCAGGTAGATGCCGGTCTGGTGCGCCTTGCTCTGCGCTGGCGCACCCGCGACGGCGCTGGTGTCGTAGATCGCGTCGTAGTCGGGATTGACGATGTTCAGCGGGAAGTGCGTGGGGTCGTAGTCCCCGGCGCTGTAGGAATGGCTGCGGTTCTGGCGATAGTCGACGCCCGCCAGCCACTCGTGCGCGATGCCGCCCGTCCCGAACTTGCCCTTGAGGCGGGTGTCGACGGCGAAGTCCTTGTCGGTGGCGTTGTAGGGACCGTAGAAGTAGCGGCCGATGGTGTCGGTCGGCACGTCGGAATAGTTGCCCTCGGCGTCGATGAACCCGGCCGCGAACATCCAGCGGTTCCAGTACTCCTTGCGCCGGGTGTAGCGCAGCGTCTGCGAGAGGGTGAGCGCCTCGCTGAAGCGGTGGTCGAAGATGTAGCCGGCCTGGATGCGATCGCGGTTGTTCGCCACGCGCTGGCGGCCGGCGTTATTGATCGCGAAGTCCTCGGGAATCGCCACCAGCGCCGGCAGGACGGTGCCATAGGCGGGCAGCGGCGAGATGGGGTTGTCGTGGTCGCGCTGGTAGCGCCCCAGCACCGTCAGGGTCGTGTCCGGGCCGGGACGCCAGGTGACCGCGGGCGCGACGAAGATGCGGTTGATGCCGGCATTGCGCACGAAGCTGTCCGCGTCGCGATACGTCAGGGTCAGGCGCCCCAGCAAGGTGCCGCCATCGTCGAGCGGCGCGTTGGCATCGACAGTGCCTTCGACGAGGTCCCACGACCCGGTTGAGGCGGTCACCCTCAGGAAGGCCTCCTCGACCGGGCGCTTGCTCACCAGGTTTATGAGCCCACCGAGCGGCGCCTGGCCGAACAGCATCGAGGCCGGCCCCTTGAGCACCTCGATCTGCTCGACGGCGGACAGCTCCTGGTTGAGGCCGACGCCGGCCTCGTTGATCAGCCCGTCGAGGTAGACGCTGCCGTAGGCGGCGTCGAAGCCCCGGATCGTGTAGGCATCGTAGAAGCCGTAGGTCGTGCTGCGCGATACGCCCGCCACCGTCCGCAGCGCTTCCGAGAGCCGCGTGACGCCGCGCGCCTCGATGTCCCGGGCGGAGACGACGGAGATCGCCTGAGGCGTCTCCAGCAGCGGAATGTCCGCCTTGCCGGCGACGACGGCGTCCTGAAGGTGCGTCCCGGTGACCAGGATCGCGTCGCGGTTTTCAGGATCGCCCTCCTGCGCCTGCGCGCTCGTGGCCCCTGCCAGCGCTGATAAAGGCAGCGCCGATACCGACAGCGCCATCGCCAGAATTTGTCTCATCATATCCCCCACTGCTGACGTGGTGAATATCTCTAATGAGAATCAATTGCAATACCATGCCAGCGGAGGCCTTACTGCGTGGGTCTTGTGGAAAGCCCGGTCACGAAGCGGTGCAGGTCGGAGCTCAGCTTGGCCAGTTCGCCTTCATCCTCGAACACAGAGTGGCCCGCCGCGTAGCGCGCGTAGGTCACACGGTCGGTCGGCACCCCGGCCTGCTCCAGCGCGAACTGCCCGGCATAGACCGGCGTCGTGATGTCGTAGTACCCGCCGGCCGCGAAGACCTTGAGCGTGGGCTTCGCGTCCATCGCCGCCTTGAGGTAGGGGGCGAAGGAGGTTGCGCGGTAGCTGCCGCCATACTCCTTGTCCCAGTTCCAGCGGAAGTTGATGCCAAGGTTCAGGCTGCGGTACGGGCTGGGCAGCGCGTAGCCCAGTTCGTCCTTGAGGTAGCGCTCGATCCCGTCGCGCGAGCCGGTGCCCAGCGACATCGAGGGATCGTCGAACGGCGGACGCAACTTGGATTGTGCGATGGCCCGGGTGGCGCGCCCGTCGAGCTGGCCGGTGCGCAGGCCCTTCTCGGCCAGCAGCGCCAGCATGAAGTCGTAGTTGTCCAGCCGCAGGTTCTTGGCCGCGATCGTGCTGGCCGGGATGCCGATCAGCGCCGACATCCGCTCTGCCACCTGCCGGCGCTCGGCGTCGGACAAGGCAGGGCCGCGCATCAGCGCCGAGGCATATTCGGTCTGCGCGAAGGCAAGCGCGCGGGCGTAGTGCTCGGCCACGGTGCGCCCGCCGCGGTCGATCGCCTCGTGGTACCACGCCACCGCGGCGAAGGTCGGGAGGTGGACCGCATCGGACAGCACCGGCCCGTCGGCATCGCCGATCGCCAGCGAGAGCAGCACGACGCCGTCGGGCAACGGCTTGCCGGCCTTGGCGTCCTCGTTGAGGATCGCCAGCGCGCGCGAGGTGCCGTAGCTTTCGCCCACCAGCACGCGGGGCGAGGCGGTGCGGCCGTTGGCCTGGAGCCACGCCTCGATCATCGCCGAGACGCCGCGTGCGTCGCCGCCCACGCCCCAGTAGGCCGACGCGTCGCGATCCTTCAGCGGCATGCTGGCGCCGGTCCCCACCGGGTCGATGAAGACGAGGTCGGCGACGTCGAGCAGGCTGTGCGGGTTGTCCTCCAGGCGCGCGGCGTCGCCCTGCCCGGCCATGCGCCGGGGGCCGAACGCCTCCATGTGCAGCGGCGAGGACGAGGCGCCCGGCCCGCCGTTGAACACGAAGACGACCGGGCGGGAGGCCGCATCGGCCTTGGTCTCGGCCACGTAGGCATAGCTCACCCCCATCGCCACCGGGGCGCCGTCCGCGCCGGGCATCGGCAGCTCGGTGACGATCGCCTTGTAGGCCAGCTTGCGCCCGGCAAGGCGGACGTGGTGGCGGGTGGTGACGACGCGCGGGGCGGCACTCTCGCGCGGGACCATCGGCTCCATCGCGCGCAGGAACGCGGGCGACATCGGGGCGTCTCCGTCCTGGGCGCGGGTCGCGGCGGGCGCGGCGGGTACGGCGGCCAGGAGCAGTGCGGCAAGGACGGGCAAGCGGCGCATGGGAACGGTTCCTGTGACGGTCAGGCGCGGGGCAGCGCGGAAAGGAGGCGGTCGATGTCCTGCTCCTCGGTGAAGACCGAGGGGCAGACCCGGAAGCGGTTGCGCGACAACGTGATGCGCACGTTGGCGGCCTTGAGCGGATCGGACAGCCGCGCGTAGGCGCCTTCCAGCGCGCAGGTCACCAGCGGCGTGCGCGAGCCTTCGGGCGTGACGATGGCGTAGCCCTTGTCGCGCAGCCCCGCGCGCAGCCGTGCCAGCAGCGGCAGGCGATGCGCGACGATCCGCTCGATACCGAGGCCGAGGATGTAGTCCAGCGTCCAGTCGAGCTGCGCCAGCACCGTGTGCGAGCGGGTGCCGCCCGCGAACAGCCCTTCCATGTCGTCACGCGGGACGGTGTCGGCGATGGTGTCGCCCGGTGGGTCGAAGGGATAGACGTGCGGGGTGAAGCCGGCGAGCTGGTAGTAGCCGAAGCGGGTGCGCTTCAGCCGCGCGCGCAAGTCGGCGCGGGCATAGAGGAAGCCCAGGCCGAAGTCGCCCATCAGCCACTTGTAACTGGCGCTGGCGGCGAAATCGACGCCGCTGGCGCGCACGTCGATCGGGATGGTGCCGGCGGCATGGATGATGTCGGCATAGACGAGCGCGCCGCGCGCATGGGCGATGTCGCAGATGCGCTTCAGGTCGTGCTCGAAGCCGTTGTAGGTGGACACCAGCGAGAGCGCGACGAGCCGCGTGCTCGGCGTGATCGCGCGCTCGTACGCCTCGACGGAGATGCGCCCCTGGTCCGGCCGCAGCCACGCCACGTCCACGCCCTGCCGGGCAAGCTCCTGGTAGAGGTAGAACGAGCCGAAGAAGTGGAGCGTGTCGGTGACGATGCGCCCGCCGCCACTGGGGAAGTCGAGCGCCTCGATCACCAGCTGCTCGCCCGCGGTGGTGCTCTGGACGAAGGCGATCTCCTCGGGCGCGGCGTTGATGAGGCGCGCGAAGCCGTCCTTCACGCGCTTCTCGACCGCGTCGGTGGGATAGTGGCCGTCCATCGCCGTGCGCTGGTCGAGATAGCGCTGCACCGCGGCGCGTGCGCCGAGCGGGATCGGGTGCATGGTCCCGCTGTCGAGATAGGTGGCGGCCATCGGGGCGAAGGCGGCGCGGTCGGGCAGCGCTGCCGCGAGCGCCGCCGGCGTGGCGGCGCGGGCGGCGATCGGCGCTGCGCCTGCTGCGGCCAGCAGGCCGCGCCGTGTCATTGCGATGGGTCCCATGCGCTCCTGTCCTCGTCATCATGCACGTTAGTCCAGCCCCGGCGCATAGATTTCACCGATGTTGCGCGCGCGGGTCCCCTTCCCGCGGCAGACATCCCCCCGCGCCTGCGGGCAACTGCGCATAAAAATGCCGAGGCCGCGCCGCTATCGTCCGGCCCGGACCTGGAGAGACCGACGATGCTGCGACTGGCCGCTATCCCCGCCCTGATGACCGCCGCCGCGCTGGCGGCCCCGGCTGCCCCCGCGCGGGCGGCACCGGCCGCACCCGCTCCGGCCGCGCCCGCGTGCCGCGCCGGCGCGGTGGAGACGCACCACCACGCGGTGATCGGCGGCAAGCGCATCGCCTATGCCGCCTGCGCCGGCACCCTGCCGGTGCGCAACCTCGAGGGCGAGGTGCGCGGGCGGATCTTCTACACCGCCTATCTCGTTCCCGGCCGCAAGCCCCGCCCGCTCACCTTCGTGTGGAACGGCGGGCCAGGCGCGGATTCGCGGCTGCTGCACTTCCACGCGCTCGGCCCCCGGGTGGTGGCGAAGGGGCGCCTCGCCGACAATCCGGTGAGCCCGCTCGCGACCAGCGACCTCGTCTTCGTCGATCCGGTGGGGACCGGGTTCAGCCGCGCCGACACGCCCGAGCATGCCGCCGACTTCTACGGCACGCGCGCCGACATCGCCTCGGTAGCGGGCTTCGTGGGCGACTGGCGCGCGGCGTACGGCCGGGCCGCGGCGCCGCTGTACCTGGCAGGAGAGAGCTTCGGGACCTGGCGCGCGGCCGGCGTGGCCGAGGCGCTGGTCGATGCCGGCACGCCGGTGGCGGGGGTCGCGCTGATCTCGGGCGGGATCCCGCTCGGCGACATGCCGGACCGCAACCTGATGCGCGCGCTCTCGCTCGACAGCCGCATCGCCACCGCCCATGCCCTCGGCCGCCTCGCGCCGCCGCTGCAGGCGGACCGCGCGAAGACGCTGGCGCAGGCCCGCGCCTGGGCGGTGCGGGACTATGCCCCCGCGCTCGCCGCGCCAGGCGCGCTGGCACCCGCCCGTCGCGCCGAGATCGTGGCCAGGCTGGCGGCCTACCAGGGGCTCGCCCCCGCCGTCATCGATCGCGAGACATTGTGGGTCTCCCCGCGCCAGTTCCGCACGGCGCTGCTCGCGGGCGAGAAGAAGACGCTCGGCATCTTCGACATGCGCCGCACCGACGGGGAAGCCGACGATGCCGCCGAGGCCGCGCTGGTGCTGGACTACTACCGCCGCACGCTCGGCTACCGCGAGGGTGCCTACGCCGGGATCGACGCGCCCGCCCCTGACGCCGGCGGCCGGTGGCAGTACGACCAGGCGCCGATCACGAAGGAGTCGCTGGCGCGCGCGATGGCGGGCGAGGGTCCGCCCAGCCCCTCGCAGCCCTGGTCGCTGCGCGCGATGGAGAAGGCACCGGCGCTGCGCACCTGGGTCGCCGCGGGGCGTTTCGACTCGCTCAACAGCTGCGCCGCCAACGCGGCGACGGTCGCCGCCCTGCCCGCCGCGGTCGCCGTGCGCTTCGTCCTGCGCTGCTACGAAGGCGGCCACATGATGTATGAGGATGATCGCGAAACGCAGCGCTTCGGGCGTGAGTTCTCCGCATTTCTCCTGGGAGGCGCATAGATATTGCGCGTCTTGGCGAGGGCGCGACACGGCCTCGCCTGAGCGATGCGCAGCACCCTTCGCGAACGCAAGATCATTCCCGCGTCCAGCCGCTATCATGCCGTCCAGGGAAACGCCGCGAGAATGCGGCGGCCTTCAGGGACAGACTGGGGACACGGGCATGACACTTCGCACGCAGACACTGGGCAAGCCGACCTTGGGCAAGCAAACTTTGGGGCTTCGCGGCCTGCTGGCCACCACCGCCCTGACCGGCGCGTTCGCGGCGATCGCCTCCGCGGCACCGGCGCAGGCGCAGGACATCACGCCCGGCGCGGCGATGGAGGACGTGGGGCAGGACATCGTCGTGACCGGCTCGCGAATCCGCCAGGCCGCAAACTCCAGCGCTGCCCCGGTGGTCCAGGTGGCGCAGCAGCAGCTCCTCGACCGCGGCTACGTCAGCGTCGCGGACGCGCTCAACGACCTGCCCTCCAACGTCCCCTCGCTCAACCAGGCCGACGGTTCGGGCGAGTCGAGCGGCTCGGGCATCCAGGCCCCCAACCTCTTCGGCCTCGGCGCCGGGCGCACGCTGACGCTCATCAACGGCCGGCGCATGGTGACCAGCAGCTCGGGAATCGGCGATCCGGGCGGCGTGGGCGACGCGCAGGTCGATGCCAACATCCTGCCGATCGGCCTGCTCGAGCGGGTCGAGGTGTTCCAGGGCGGCGGCGCCGCGGTCTACGGCTCGGACGCGATCGCGGGGACGGTGAACTACATCCTCAGGAAGGACTTCACCGGCCTCGAGCTCGACGGCCAGACCGGCATCTCCGACCGGGGCGACTACGGCACCTATTCCCTGCGCGGCACCGCGGGCACGAACTTCGCGGACGGGCGCGGCAACTTCGCGGTCGACGTGGGCTGGTCGAAGACGCCTTCGCTGCGCTTCTCCGACCGACCGCTGTCGAACCTCGGCCGCCTCACCGTCACCAACGCCGCCGACACCGGGCCGAGCGACGGCATCCCTGCGCTGCGGGAGATCTTCAACGCGGGCTTCTGGCCCTTCAACGGCAACGGCGTCATCTTCACCGCCCCCGCCCCGCCGCCCAACTTCCTGCTGCGCAACGGCGCCGGCAGCCCGCTGCAGTTCGGCACCGACGGCAGCGTCATCCCCTACAACCCGGGCACCATCCAGGGCATCCCCTTCGCCTCCGACGGCGAGGGCTTTCCCTACCAGGAGCTGGCCGGCCTGCGCACCGGCGTCGAGCGCCTGACTGCGAACGCCGTCGGCCACTACGACCTGACCGACCGCATCACCCTCTCGGCCGAGTTCCTCTACGCCAACGTCAAGGGCCGCGAGATTCCGCAGGGCAACAGCCGCACCGTGCTGAATGCCGGCACCTACCTCGGCCCGATCTCGTTCAACATCAACAACGCCTTCCTGACCGACGCCGCCAAGGCGGCGCTGATCGCCGCGCGCCCCAGCTTCGCCGCCGGTGCCCCGCTGTTCCTGTCCAAGTACTTCTACGACCTGGTGCCCGACCCGGTGCAGACCTACGCCACCGATACCTGGCGCGGCGTCCTCTCGCTCGACGGTGACTTCGACGTGGGCGAGCGCAACTTCTACTGGTCGGTCTCGGGCAGCTACGCGCGCGTCGAGGGCAAGCGCCGCAACTGGGAAGTGGTCAACAGCCGCTTCAACAACGCGATCAACTCGGTCCTGTCGAACGGCACCCCGGTCTGCGCCATCAACGCCGACGCCAGCACCGCCAACGACGATCCTTCGTGCGCGCCGATCAACCCCTTCGGCTCCCGCACCGTCAGCGACGCGGCGCGCAACTACGTGAGCACCCGCGCCGGGATCGACTGGACCAACGAGCAGGTGGACCTGCTCGCCACCCTGGGCGGCACGCTGTTCACGCTGCCGATGGGCGACGTGCAGTTCAGCGCCGCCTATGAACACCGCGACGAGCAGGCCGCGTTCAGCCCGCTGGAGGCGAACCGCACCGGCATCATCGGCGACGGCTCGGTCCAGGTCGCCCAGTCCGGGGGCTACAACACCGACGAGCTTTCGGCCGAGCTGGTGGTGCCGCTGGTGGGCCGCGACTTCACCCTGCCGCTGGTGCAGCTGCTCGAATTCAAGGGCGCGTTCCGCTATGTCGACAACTCGCTGGCCGGCACCGAGAACGTGTGGGACGCGGGCCTGCGCTGGGAAGTGACCGACGGGGTGACGCTGCGCGGATCGCGCAGCCGCAACTTCCGCGCGCCCACGCTGACCCAGCTGCTGGCCCCCAGCACCAGCACGCTCGCCTCCTCCGGCTACGATCCGTGCGACGCCGACCGCATCAACGCCGGCTCGAACCCGGCGGTCCGCTACCAGAGCTGCCTGGCGCTGTTCACGGCCAATCCCGGCTACGGCGTCGACCCGGACGGCACCGGGTCCGGCCTGAGCCCGGCCGAGCGCCTGGCCCGCTTCCAGGATCCGGCGGAGAACTTCAACCGCACCACCGTGATCAGCGGCGGCAACCCCACCCTGCGCAACGAGATCTCGGACACGCTGACCTACGGCATCGTGCTCCAGCCGCGCTTCGTGCCGGGCCTGACGATCAGCGTCGATCGCATCGAGATCGACCTCAAGGACGGCCTCTCGCCGTTCACGACCGAGGACTTCGCCGCAGCCTGCTTCGACGATCCCAACCCCGCAGCCGAAGTGTGCGACGCCTTCACGCGGCTGGCCGGCCCCGACGCCACGAGCATCGGCGGCACCATCGTCACGGGCACCACGACGACGTTCAACGCCGGCGTCATCAAGTATCGCGGCGAGAACTACACGGTGGACTACGCCTTCACGCCGGGCGACCTGTTCGGCGGCCGCGACCTCGGCAGCCTGCGCCTGACCGCGAACGCCACGCACAACACGCTGCTCACCCGATCGGTGACGGGCACCACCTTCACGCGCACCGACGACACCTATGAAAGCCCGGAATGGGTCGGCCGCTTCAACGCGGCGTGGGACAAGGGGCCGCTGCGCGTGAGCTACCAGCTCGACTACCTGGGCCGCACCCGCGCCGCCTACGACGCCACGATCGAGACCAATCCCAACCCGATCCTGAAGTCGAACATCGTCCACTCGGTCTCGGCGCAGCTGGAAGCCGGCAACATCACCTTCCGCGCCGGCATCGACAACCTGACCGACAAGTCCCCGTCCTATCCGCAGATCGCCTATGGCGACATCCTCGGCCGCCGCTTCTTCGTCGGCGCGCGCATCAAGCTGAAGTGACCTGATCCGCCGCCCGGTCCCCTACCGGGCGGCGGTCCTCTTTCCCGCATCGAACGGAAAAAACGAACAGACGATGACCCGGCCGGTGCCCCCCATCCTCCTCCCGGTTGCCGACGAGGCCCAGCCGGGCATCGGGTCCTACTCGCAATGGATCCGCAAGGTGATCCGCTCGGTGCGGTCCGAGCGCAATCTGCTGGTCAGCCTGTTCGACAGCGCCGTGCCCGAGCCGGTCGAGCTGCTGCGCCAAATCATGCTGGAAGGCTTCTCCGAGCCGATCACCTCGCGCTACACCAGCGCCTTCAACGGCAACCCCTACGTCGTGGGCCAGCTTTCGCGCCGCTACGGCGTGCCCGCCGAGCGGGTGCTGTGCGCGACGGGTGCCACGGGCGCGCTCTCGCTGATCTACCGGGCGCTGCTGGCGCCGGGTGACGCGGTGCTGGTCGAGACGCCGGGCTTCGACCTGTTCCACACCATCGCCCGCCTGCACGGCCTGGGGGTGGACCACTTCACGCGGCGCGGGCCCGGCTTCGCGGTGGACCCGGACGAGATCGCCGCGCGGATCACGCCCGCGACGCGGCTGATCGTGCTGTCCAACCTGCACAATCCCTCGGGCATGGCGGTGAACCAGGACACCCTCCTCGCCGTCGCCCGCATCGCCGAGGCCCGCGGCATCCACGTCGTCGTCGACGAGGTCTATGCCGCCTACGTCGACGCAGACCAGCGCCCCGCCTCCGCGGTGTCGCTCTCGCCCGCGATCATCGGCATCGACAGCCTGACCAAGTCCTATGGCCTCAGCACCCTGCGCTGCGGCTGGATCGTGGCGGACGCAGCGCCGATGCGCCGGATCCGCGCGCTGGCGGAGGAGATCGAGTTCGGCGTCTCCAACCTCGCCCATGCGGTGGCCGCGCTGGTGCTGGAGCGGCCCGAGCCGTTCGACGCCTATCGCACCGCGACCATGCGCAGGGCTCGGCCGATCATCGAGAGCTATCATGCGCACTGGCAGGCCGAGGGCCTGGTGACCGGCGCGCTCCCGCGCTTCGGCTGCATCGCCTTCCCGCGCCTGACGGGGATTGACGACACGATCGCCTTCTCCGAATGGCTCGCCGACCGCTGCGGCGTGATCGTCGCGCCGGGCGAGTACTTCGGCGCCGCCGGCCACATCCGCATCGGCTTCGCCCAGGCGCCGGCCGACGTGGACTATGGCCTGCAGGCGCTGACCGACGGGCTGGTCCGCTACCGCGACCTGCAGGCACGCAAGGGGACCTACTGAGATGCGCACCTGGCTGATCCCGACGCTGGCAGCGCTGCTGTCCGGCACGCCCGCGCTGGCGCAGCCGACGTCCGGCCCGGCGGCCCGGATCGAGGGCCGGGCCGAGCAGTCCATCACCGTCGCCGGCAAGCGGCTGGCCTATACGGCCGAGGCGGGCGTGCTGCCGGTGTCCAGCGCGCCGGGCCGGCAGGATGCGAGCGCGGGCTACGTCGCCTACGTGCGCAAGGGCGCGCGGCCGGACCGGCCGGTGCTGTTCGTGTTCAACGGCGGACCCGGCGCCGCTTCGGCCTATCTCCAGATGGGCGCGCTGGGGCCGATGCGCGCGCAGGTGCCGCAGGACCCGCAAGCACCGCTCCCGGCCGAGGCGCCCGTCGCGGCCAACCCGGCCTCGCTGGTCGACATCGCCGACCTCGTGTTCCTCGATCCCCCGGGCACCGGCTTCTCCGCCATCGCCGACGATGCCGACAAGGGCTTCTACCAATCGGTGCAGGGCGATGCCGATGCCGTCGCGCAGGCGGCCCGGGCCTGGCTCGCCGCCGCCGGGCGGACCGGCGCCCCGCTGTTCATTCTGGGCGAGAGCTACGGCACCATCCGCGCCGCCGCGATGGTGGACGCGCTGCGGGCGCAGGACGCAGGCCTCGAGGTGCGCGGCGTCCTGCTGTTCGGCCAGGCGTTGAACATGATCGAGACCTCGCAGCGGCCGGACAACGTGGTGACCTACCCGGTCTCGCTGCCCACCCTCGCCGCGCTGGCCTGCTACCACCGCAAGCGCCCCGCCCCGTGCGATCCGGCGCAGAGCGCGCGGGAGGCCGCCGCGTTCGGGCCGGCCTACCTCGACGCGCTCTACAAGGGCCGCGCGCTGGACGACGCGGCGCGCGCCGCGGTGGCGGCCAGGCTGGAGGACCTGACGGGCATTCCTCGCGGCTTCTACCTCGCCAACGACCTGCGCATTTCCAAGGAGCGCTTCCGCGTGGAACTGCTGCGCGCCGAGGGCAAGGTGCTGGGCCGCTACGACGCGCGCTACACCGCCCCGCGCCCCGCAGACGCGGGCGAGGTGGTCGGGCCCGACGCGTTCTCCGCCGTGTCGGACCTCTACGGCAAGGCGGTGATCGGCCAGCTGGCGCGCATCGGGGTCCAGGACCCGGCCCGCTACAAGGTGGTTGCGCGCTTTGCGGGCGAGTGGTCCTACGGCGCGGGCGACAGCCCGTTCAACGACTGGCCGTTCATGGCCCGGCTCGAAGCCGCGATGGCCGCGCAGCCCGAGCTGCGCCTGTTCGTCGGCACCGGCCTCTACGACCTGACCACCACGGTGGGAGCTGCGGACTACCTCTTCGCGCAGTCGGGCCTGGCGGCCGACCGCTTCGTCAACCGGCGCTATCCCGCCGGCCACGTCGCCTACTCGGACGACGCCAGCTGGCGCGCCTTCGTCGCCGATATCCGCGCCTTCGTGCTCGCCGGCACCCGCCCATGAGCGACGAACGCGCGCTCGCCAAGGGCATCGACCTGTGGGGCGTGGTGGCGCTGGGCCTCGGCACCGCGGTGGGGGTCTCGATCTTCTCCGCCATCGCTCCCGCCACGGCGGTGGCCGGGCCGGCGATGCTGCTCTCGGTGCTCGTCGCGGCGCTGCCGATGTACCTCATCGCGGTGAGCTACGCCTTCCTCGGCTCGGCGCTGCCGGTGTCGGGCGCCTCGTTCGCCTGGCCGGCGCGGTTCCTGCACCCGGCCCTGGGGTTCTTCATCGCCTGGGCCCGGATCATCGCCAACATGGGCGCCATGGTGGTGCTGGCGCTGGTCCTGGTGCGCTACGGCTCGATGATCCTGCCGCTGCCGGTCAAGCCGACGATGTTCGCGGTGCTGGTGCTGGCGCTGCTCGCCAACCTGTTCGGCGTCCACATCGCCGCCACCGTCCAGAAGTGGCTGCTAGGCGCGATGCTGGTGCTGTTCGCGGTGTTCATCGCCTGGGGCGGGGCCACGGCGGTGGACCTCTCGCGCCTCCAGCCGCTGTTCCCCGAGGGCTTGCACGGCATGGTCGCCGCGATGCCGCTGCTGATGGGCCTGTTCTTCGGCATCGAGGCCGCGACCGAGGCGGGCGCCGAGGTGGCCGACAGCCGCCGTGCCATCCCGCTCGGCATCGCGCTGTCGATCGGCTCGGCGACGCTGCTCTACCTCGCGGTGGGCTTCGTCGCGCTCGGCGTGCTGGGCGCGCCGGCGCTCGGCTCCAGCGAGGCGCCGATCCTCGACGCCGCGAAGGCCTTCATGGGTCCCGTCGCGACGCCGGTGATCGTGCTCGCCGCGGTGCTGTCGATCGGCAAGTCGCTCAACGCCATGTTCGCGATGTTCAGCCGCAGCCTCTACGCGATGGGCACCGCCGGCATGCTCCCCGCCGCGCTCGGCCGCGTCCACCCGCGCTGGCGGACGCCCCACGTCGCGCTGCTGGCGGTCTTCGCGATCGGCTGCGCGGGGCTGCTGCTGCCGATGGAGCTGACCTTCCTGTTCCTCGCGGTCAACATCCCCAACCTGCTCAAGTACGCCAGCATCTGCCTCTCGGCCGCGCGCGTGGTCGAGCGCCACGAGGATCTCTACGAGGCCGCCGCGTTCAAGTTCGCGCGGCCCAGGATGCGCGCGCTCGCCTATGCGGGCGCGGCCTGTGCGCTGGGACTGGCGCTGGTGGGGCTGGAGGCGGACTGGCGGCCCTACGCGCTGCTCGGCGGCTGGATCGTCATCGGCGCGGCGTTTCGCGCGCTGCACCGGCGGGCGCGGTCGGGCTAGGCTCCGGACTCAATTGCACCAGAAGATGATGGCA
>NZ_JBHLWK010000049.1:0-1445 GCF_042432915.1 Novosphingobium soli | reverse complement strand
GGTACGCTTCCCGGCCGGAACTGCGATTTTACCAGGAAGGCGTCGACGACGGTGCGATCGGGATCGTGCCAGGCGCTCATGACAGCACCTCCATTCCAGGCACCTCGAGTGCCACGGCTCGGAGATCATCTGTTGCCAGTTTGAGATAAGTATTGGTGGATTCGGTGGATCGATGCCCGAGCACGTCGCCGATGATCTTTTGCGGGACCGATGCCCGCAGCATTTCGACCGCACGTGCGTGGCGGAAGACATGCGGCCCCCGCTTTCCTGCTGGCACTACGCCTGCGGCGGCCAACCGACCGCGGATCATGCCGTACAGGTTCGTCATTGCGATATAGGGTGCGCAGGATCGGACGAAGATTTCCCGCACTTCAACCTGGGGCCGCCCAAGGCGCAGATAATCCAGCAGCGCTTCACCAACAGTCACCATTAGCGGCATGTACGAGTACGCGTTGGTCTTGGTGTGGCAGATCCGGAGGGATTCTGCGCGCCAGTCCACGTCATCGAGCCGAAGGCGGCATATCTCACCTTCGCGCAGCCCATACGTGGCAAGCAGCTGAAGTATCGCATAATCGCGTAGTCCGCGTGGCGATCTGTCCTCCTGCGTTGTCGCCAGAACCGCGGCGATTTGGCTCCTTTCCAGCGTCGACGGCACATCTTCGTAGGCATAGAGCATGGGGCCGATGATGTGTGGCGTCAGATCGGTCGGGATGCGACCCGTCCGATGCAGATGGCGAACCACCGAACGGAGACGCTCAGCGACATCGGCCAATGATTTGCGCCGTAAACCAGGCGCGCGCATGTCCATGTAGAGATCGATGTCCACGATGCTCAACGTTTCGAGGCTGGCGGCACCGGCCCGGTCGAACTGCCATCGCAGGAAGTTTCGCGCCTCCCACATCAGCGCCGCAATGGACGCGCTTGCCAAACCGCGCTCCTCGCGCAGCCATGCCTCGTATTCGCGGCAAATTTCATGTCGATGCTCGTCATCGGGACCGATCATTTCTGCGTCCGGGGGCCAATTGCCTTGAGCAAGCCGGAGGAGCTTGGCGATCGCGGTGCGGGGCAACATGTGCCAACGCGCACTGGGAGGCCGACCGTACTGGATCTCAAAATCCTGAACCGCATAGCCAAAATACTGATCGACCTGCTGCGGCGTCACAGTCTCGACCTGTATATCGCACTCGGCCAGATAATCGAGAAACGCGCGGGCGTAGAGACGGTGGTTCGCCACGACCACGGGATTGTAATTCTGTGTGGTGAGCGAATTCGAGAGTTCGGTGATCAACTCGTCATGCAACTTCAACATGATTGCCTCCTCAGCTGGTCCAGGGACCGCCGAGGTTCGCAACCAATATAATGCGCAGCAACTGCGCACACTATCATGGGAATTCGCCGGTTACGCCGCGCTCCTCCGCATTACCGCTTCCTCGCGATAAGCCATC
>NZ_JBHLWK010000048.1:0-1304 GCF_042432915.1 Novosphingobium soli | reverse complement strand
GCCCTTGGCTCCTCGCCTCCTCGGCCCAAGCCTGCGCCGGCGCACAGCCGCCCAAGCCGGCGTGCGGCTCGGCGTGATAGAGACAAATTGCCCGAACAAACCAGCGTTCAAACTCATCGATGGTCATCGCAGCGGCCGCACCAGCGTCATAACCGTCGCGCTTGGTGGCGTTTGCTCCCGTCGCACCGGGCAACAAGCGCATCTTGGCCATCATCGTTCCAATCAGGCGCTCGATATGGCCACCGAAATGCGCGGGGCCACGTGGCCTGACATCCGGATCGATGCCGTGGGAAAGGCACGCGGACCGGAAGGATTGTGCACGATGTGCTGCCGCATGGTCAGCGTGTAGCCGCTTGAATAGCCCATGCATTGGGTAGTCGACATCAAGCTGTAACGCCTGCAAAAGGCTATGCTTTGGCAGGATCGCATTGGCGATCGCACGCCCGCATCGAAATATCGAGGGATCCCCAAAGCTCACATAGAAGCCAAGGATACATCGGGTCCGCACTTCGATTAGCAAGGTCACCCAAGGGCGCCCCAGCTCTTTGCGCTGCACGCTGTCGACAAGGATTACATCGGCCCGCGTATGATCCATCTGAACGAGGTCCAGGAAGCCCCGGCTTAAATACTCACCCGCATGCGGCTCATGTGCACTGCGCGTCTTCGAGCCCATCATGGTGCGTGCCCGCACCGGGTCCGATATCGCCGCAATCGCCCGCTCAATGCTGCGTTCGCTTGGCACTTCACTGGCTTCAAAACGATAATCGCCGTTGTCGGCGATTAGGAGTCCGCGAACCTGACGAGCAGTTTCCTTCATGCTCGCGCCGGCCTTGCGCAAGTGAATCTCGCCGATGAGCGTGTCGATCGCAGCCAGCACGGTTGGGCCACCACGTCGGCTTCCTGGTTTGGGTCCTTTGGGCAACGACGCCAACGATTCTGCGACGGGGTGATCTCGGAATCGCCGGGCGAGTTCGCGAATTCGTCGTTCCTTGAGTCCGGTTACGGTCGAAATTGCCACGACTGCCTGCGCCGTCAAAGGCGCATCAAGCGGAACGTACTGGCGAAACGCTGGATACAGCGCCGTGCCTGTTGCCAATGCAGCTTCTGAACGACGAGCCGAAGGCGGCGGCTTGCGTGCAATCATGGTGCTGAATTCCACCAGAAATTTCACGCTCAATGTCATCTATTATGGCACAGTGCGCAAATAGATTCGCACGTGCGTCATTGAATGCTGCGATACCTTTGATGTATCTGGTTGTTTTTACGTAATTTATGCTGCTTGCAGCCTTCTTTGGCCGGCGACA
>NZ_JBHLWK010000047.1:0-1153 GCF_042432915.1 Novosphingobium soli | reverse complement strand
CTAGTGGTTTCCGCCTGACATAAGAGTCCGGTTCGGGATTCCCTTTGTTGCGTTCGCATGCGAGTCTGGCGCATGCGCACAGGAATATCGTTCACCGTTTCGCCGACCGATCGTGCCCGTCTGACGGCGCTGATTAGGGACCGCAATGCCCCCACAGAAGCATGTCTGGCGCGCCGAGATCGTGCTTCTGTCCGCCGACGGCGTCGGCACCGTCGAGATCATGCGCCGGACCGGCAAGTCGAAGACCTGCGTGTGGCGCTGGCAGGAGCGCTTTGCCGCGGAAGGCTGCGACGGGCTGCTGCGCGACAAGACGCGGCCGTCGCGCATTCCGCCGCTCGGACCCGATGTCGCCGCGCACGTGGTGGCAATGACGCTTGCCGATCCGCCGGGCGAAACGACGCACTGGACGGCCGACATGATGGCGAAGGCGGCCGGCATCAGCGCCAGCGCGGTCCGGCGCATCTGGAAGGCACATGGCCTCGCGCCCCACCGCTGGCGGCAGTTCAAGCTCTCCAACGATCCGAAATTCGTCGACAAGCTGCGCGACGTCGTCGGCCTCTATGTCGATCCGCCGGCCCACGCCATCGTGCTGTCGGTCGACGAGAAGAGCCAGATCCAGGCGCTCGACCGCACCCAGCCCGGCCTGCCGATGAAGAAGGGCAGACTCGGCACCATGACGCATGACTACAAGCGCAACGGCACGACCACGCTGTTTGCCGCCCTCAACGTGCTCGACGGCACCGTCATCGGCAGGAACATGCAGCGCCATCGCCATCAGGAGTTCATCCGCTTTCTCAATGCCATCAACGCCGAGGTTCCCGCCAACAAGGCCGTGCACGTCATCCTCGACAACTATGCTCCCCATAAGCACCCCAAGGTGCGCCGTTGGCTCGACCGGCACAGCCGCTTCACCTTCCACTTCACCCCGACCTCATGCTCATGGCTCAACGCGGTGGAGGGCTTCTTCGCCAAGCTGTCGAAACGGCGCCTGAAACGCGGCGTCTTCCACTCCGTCATCGACCTCCAGGCCGCCATCAACCGCTTCCTCGCCGAGCACAACCAGCAGCCCAAGCCCTTCACCTGGGCCGCCGATCCCGACAAAATCATCGCCGCCGTCAAGCGCGGGCACCAAGCGTTAGATTCCATCCACTAG
>NZ_JBHLWK010000046.1:0-932 GCF_042432915.1 Novosphingobium soli | reverse complement strand
TGTCGGACGCCAAAATAGAGCGCAATGGCGTGCAATGCGCTGTTATTGAGCGCCACAATAGACTGCATTCAAAGGGCGCAGCAGCGGCAGGCAGATCCGGTTACTGATCGGCGAACCGCTTGGCCAATCTGGCGCTTGCCCCACTTTTAGCGGCAAGCTTTGAGCCATACCGCAAGACGGTACGCGCATCGCGCCACCGGTAGGCCTGCATGATAGCTGGCAGTCCTTCTCCTGCCGCAAAATTGTCCTGGGCCACCCCGACCCGGATCGAATGTGACGAGACCGTGCTGAGCCAGCGGTCGCGTTCGGCTTCGCTCATTTCACCGAGCAGGCCCTTCTCCCAGGCGCGACGGATGAGCCGCCTGTAAATGAGTGTGATGCTGTTCGGGTGCAGGCGCTCGGTGCCGATGCTGTCGATCGAGCCGTCGAAGTGCGTCGTCACGCGGCGCAGCAGCGGACCCTTGTCCACCCTGCCCGCTTCACGCCAGCGGGCAATCGCCGCCATCGTCGCGGGAGAAAGATAAGCCTCGGCTCCGGCTTGCTTTCGGTCGGTCTTGCTTGAAGGGATGTGCAACAAACCGGCTCCGTCGCTGTCGGGCCCCTCGATATGCCCGACATCGATCGCGACCAGTTCCGAGCGCCGCGCGGCTGTATCGTAAGCGATGCGCAACATGGCCGCGTCGCGCATCCCCAATTCATCGCGGCGGCAGGCCTTGAGCACATGGGCCAGGCACACGCCAGAGGCGGGACTGTCGAGATCAGCGATGTCGCCCTTGAACCGGATGGCGCGCGCCTGCCTCTGGCGCACGCCGAGATGATTGCGCGCCGCCTTGCGCTCGAACTTGACCAGCGCTGCGGCGGTCGGATCCGTCAACCCTGCCATGCGGTAGGCCCACCCGACATGGACGAGGTAGCGCTCGATCGTGGCCATG
>NZ_JBHLWK010000045.1:0-612 GCF_042432915.1 Novosphingobium soli | reverse complement strand
GTTGGGGTCGAGGGTTCGAATCCCTTCGCCCGCTCCAGTTTCTCGACATCGCCAGCGCCACGCGGCTTCTGACCGTCTTCCGCGACGGATGAAGTTCGAATTGCCATTGCTGCGGCGCAACATGATACTGGGGTCATGCAGAACGTTCTTCGAATCGCATTCTGGCTGGCGCTGGTCTTTGCGGTGGTCATGGCGATCATGCCGCATCCGCCGGCATTTCCGGGGGAGCCGAGCGACAAGATCCAGCACATGCTGGCCTTCGCCACGCTCGCGGTGCTCGGCGCCTTCGCCTATCCGCGGGTGCCGAAGCTGGCGATCGCCGCGGCGCTCGTCGCGGTCGGTGCCGCGATCGAGGTGGTGCAGATGATCCCCGTGCTCCACCGGGACGCCGAGCTCATGGATCTCGTCGCCGACAGCTTCGCCATCCTGGTCGTGCTGGGGGTCACCAGCCTGGCGCTCACGGCCGCCAGGCGGCGGTAGAAGCCTCGAGCAAGACCCTCTTGCAGGCGGGGCCAACCGCTGCTAGTGGCCCCTCCACCCGATCGCCGCGGCTTGCTCGCGGGGGTCCGACAGGCGCCAGAGCGGGCGTAGCTCAGGGGTAGAGCACAACCT
>NZ_JBHLWK010000044.1:0-609 GCF_042432915.1 Novosphingobium soli | reverse complement strand
TCTTAGGCTGAAGCATAGCCGCTGTTTCTGAGATAGTTTGCACACTCGTCGGGGGAGAAGGCATCGAGCAGTGAGCCGATGCGCTTCCAGGTGGCATCGACGGATCGTTCGTTGGCTTTTCGCAGGAGGGTCTTGAGCTTGGCGAAGACTTGTTCGATCGGATTGAGATCGGGGCTGTAGGGCGGAAGGAACAGGAGCTTGGCCCCGCGATCCCGGATGGCCTGCCGCACGGCTTGCCCTTTGTGGCTGCCGAGGTTGTCCATGATGACGATGTCGCCGGGGGCAAGCGTAGGTGCGAGGAACTGCTCGACATAGGCGAGGAAGAGCTGACCGTTGATTGGCCCGTCGAGCACGCAGGGTGCATCAATCCGGTCGTGGCGCAGCGCGGCGAGGAAGGTCAGTGTGCGCCAGTGACCGAACGGCACCCTTGCGTGCAACCGCTGGCCACGTCGGGCGCGGCCGTGAGTGCGGGTCATGTTGGTCTTGGCCCAGGTCTCGTCGATGAAGACGAGGCGCGTGGGATCAAGCCGGTTCTGGTACTTGCGCCACTGTTTCCGTCGCCGCGCGATGGCGGGACGATCTTGCTCGCTGGCGAACAGGCTTTTTTTT
>NZ_JBHLWK010000043.1:0-588 GCF_042432915.1 Novosphingobium soli | reverse complement strand
GACAGGATTCGAACCTGCGACATCCTGCTCCCAAAGCAGTATTGCTATTTACGCTCATCGCCAGTTTCTCCGCTATTTGTAAGGTGGTCGGCTGAGGGTTGTCCGTGATTATTCCGTCCCTCGGATTTCGTCATGATATCGCGCAGGTCATCCATCTGGAGGTGGGCGTAGCGCGAGGTTGTCCGCAGATCGGTATGGCCGAGCAGGCGGCTTGCGGCTTTGATGTTGCCGGTTGCGCGCATGATGCGCGTTGCGCTGGTGTGGCGCAGATCATGGAAGCGAAAGTCGGTCACGCCTGCGTCTTGCATCGCCTTGTACCATTTCCGGTTCCACCCCTCGACGGTGAGCGGGTAGCGGTGGCCCTTGCGGCGCTGGGGACGATCCATGCGCTTCGGGGCGGGGCGCTCGCACACGTAGGTGAAGACGGTGGGGCAATCGTCCAGGCGCGGCTGCTCCATGAGTAACCCGACCAGGGCAGGGGACAGAGGGAAGGTGTGATCCTTGCCGCCCTTGTTCACGACCGTTGCCTCGCCAGCCTCCCAGTTGATCCGGTCCCATCTCAGACCGACGACTGCCGAGCGGCGCTGG
>NZ_JBHLWK010000042.1:0-27661 GCF_042432915.1 Novosphingobium soli | reverse complement strand
ATCCCGAACCGGACTCTTATGTCAGGCGGAAACCACTAGCTAGATGCCGTAATGGGCCGGCGTCTCGAAGGTAGCCAAGTGGGAGGCTGTCTTGATCCGGGGTTTGATGAGCGACGAGGAATGGACGTGTCTTGAGCCGTTTGTGATCGAGCGCAGGGCGCGCAGCGGGCGGCGCCCGCGAGATCACCGCCTCGTCCTCGATGGGATTTTCTGGATCGCACGGACGGGCGTGGCCCGGCGCGACCTGCACGAGCATTTTGGCAAATGGTCATCGGTTTACCGCCAGTTCTGGCGCTGGACGCTGTCAGGCTTGTGGGAGTTGCTGCTCGAAGCCTTCAACGAAAGCGGGGGCGGCAACCCCAGCCTACAGATGATCGACAGCACAATAATCCGGGCGCACCACTGTTCAGCCCGCGCAAAAGATCCCATGATGAGAAGTGGACAGCGGCCTGAGGGAGATCAGAGTCGGTTTGCTACCAACCTCTCTGAAAGGATTTGCCATGTCAGCAGAATCAATCTCGCCGCCTGCCGCCATCTGGGTTGACCTTGGCGCAATTTTCGTTTCGCTGGAACTGTCGAAATCGACCTGGCTGGCGACCTCGCTATCGCCTGGCAGCGAGCGGATGTCGCGTCACTGGGTGCCGGGCGGCGACCTGCCCGCATTGCTGGCCTGCTTGGGTGCCTTGCGTGAGAAGACACGGGCCCGGGAGGGCAGGCTCTATCGTGTAGTGGTCATCCAGGAAGCGGGGCTTGATGGCTTCTGGATCCATCGCGCGCTTGAGGCGGAAGGTTGGATCGCAAGCCATGTCGTGGATGCCGCATCGATCGCGGTGTCACGCCGGCATCGCCAGGCGAAGACCGATCGCATCGACGGAGAGACGCTGGTCCGCACGCTGATGGCATGGATGCGCGGTGAGCCTCGCGTCTGCACGATGGTCCGTGTGCCTGCAGTCGAGGATGAGGATCGCCGCCGGATTGGCCGAGAGCGCAAGGCGCTGATCGAGGAACGCAAACGGCACGTCAACCGGATCAAGGGGCTGCTCTTTGGCGTCGGCATCCGGCATTATGAGCCTGTTCGTCGCGACCGCCGTGAGCGCCTGGAAGAACTGCGAACCGGCGACGGCCGCCCATTGCCTACCCATCTCAAGGCACAGCTTTGTCGTGAACTGGACCGGCTCGAGCTATTGGACGGACAGATCAAGGCCGTCGAAGCCGAACGCGATGCCCTGTGCTCCCAAGCCCATGAGACCTCGCCTCAAGCGATGCTGACGGGGATCAAGGGTATCGGCGCGGAATCCGCCAACATCCTCACGAGCGAGGGACTATTCCGACAGTTCGACAATCGGCGCCAGGTCGCGGCCTATGCAGGGCTTGCACCCTCGCCTTGGCGAAGCGGCTCGATCGATCGTGAACAGGGCGTCTCGAAAGCAGGCAATCCACGACTGCGCACGACGATGATCCAGCTGGCATGGCTATGGCTGCGCTATCAGCCGGACGCGGCTCTCACACGCTGGTTCCATGAAACGGGCAAGCCACAGCGGCGGGCGAGGTCGAAAGGTCGCGATCGTCGCGCTGGCGCGCAAGCTGCTCGTTGCCTTGTGGAATTACGTGACCGCAGGGGTCGTGATCGAGGGAGTCGCCATGACCGCAGCGTAGCGAAGGGCTGCTCGCGATACACTCCAATCCTCAGGACCTGATCGGTCCTGACGGATCCAGGCGAACGGACCGAAGCCCCCCCATGGCTTCCAACGCCGCTCAAAAGAAGGGTTCCGTTCTCCTGAGCCGCGTCCCCGAATGCGGGATTATGGTGCAGCCGTCCCGAGCGGCGACCGGATATGAGGTGGTACAGGCGAGGCACACCCGCCGGTACTCGTGAACGGGCTCAGCTGGATGCCGATGCCGACCGGGAGATACGAAACGACGAGATATCCCCTTGACCTTCAACTCATCATATGAGGGGGACTCCGCGTCAGGGTCTTGGCCGCTCAAAAGGTGGCTTTACGACCAAGATCCATCTCCGCATCAATGCGTTGGGCCTGCCCATAGCGGTGGCGCTGACCGGGGGCGAAGCGTACGCATCCGGGGAGGCTTGCGATTACCCATAAGTTTTTGAATCACTTATCAAGTAGTTGTCGAAAATTGTTGAATCGGATGAGTCGGTTATGATTGATTGAACGAACGAACATGACGTAATCGCGGGAGCGCCGGCCATGGGCAAGGGGCTCGAGATTACTGGAAGGTTGGTTGCCCCCCGCTAGATGAAGAACGGGCTCACGATTTTGGACCGGGCCCAGCATCAGATGGAGGACAACCGTGGACCAGCATATAGGACTCGATGTTTCCCTGAAAGACACTTCGATTTCGATTCGTCAGGATGGCAAGCGCGTTTGGCGTGGCAAGTGTCCGTCGGATCCGAAGCTGCTCGCAGAAGTGATCCGCAAACGCGCGCCGAATGCAAAGCGCGTGGTGTTCGAGACAGGGCCTCTTTCGGTTTGGTTTTTTCATGCGCTGACTGCGGAGGGTTTGCCAGCGATCTGCATAGACGCGCGCCATGCCAAGGCGGCTCTCGACATGGCCGCGAACAAGACAGACGCGAACGACGCTGACGGTCTGGCGCATTTGGCCGAGGTAGGTTTCTTTCGGGAGATCCGCGTCAAAGGCTTCGACAGCATGTTAATGAGGACGCTGATTGCAGCACGACGCCAACTTATGAAGATGCGGGTGCAGATGTCGAACCAGATACGCGGGCTGATGAAGACGTTCGGTCTCGTAATACCCAAAGGCGCAGGCAGCGTCTTTGAGCGCAACGTAGTTACGCTTCTGGAAGACGAAGACAATTTGGCGCGCATCATCCTACCACTGCTTAAGGCCTGGGGCGATATTCGGCTTCGCGTGGCGGAGTTGACCAAGCAGCTGGTTGTTATGGCCGGCACGGATCAACGCTGCCGCCTACTCGCCTCGGTACCTGGCGTGGGTACGGTCACCGCCACGGCCTTTGCAGCAGCAGTGGAGGATTCGATCAACTTCAAGAACTCGCGCGCGGTGGGCGCCTGGGTCGGGCTGACCCCGAAGCGATATCAGTCAGGCGAGGTTGACTATGAAGGTCACATCTCGCGTCGTGGTGACGCTAAGCTACGCACGTTGTTGTACGACGCGGCCTCGGTGATTTGAACAGGTCGTCGGAGACCAGCGCGTTGCGAACATGGGCACTCGCGCTGAAAGAGCGTTTGGGATTCAAGCGGGCCGCTGTCGCCCTTGCGCGCAAACTGGCGGTAATCATGCACTCGATGCTGAAGACGGGTGAGCTGTTTGATCCAAATGCCGGAGCCACTGCCCCGGCCTGACCAATAGGAGGAAAAAGCGCCGGAACCAGCATCATCTATCGTTTCATCAGTTAGCGCCCGTTCGGGGCGTGCCGAGCCGTCCCTGCCGGGACGCGGTTGGGATCATTCCGCGAAGCGGGAAGCAACTGCCCCTTGCGAGCAGATTGCGTCACGAACATAGGAAGATCTCGGCTACGGAACCCATCCTGCGGCGATCAAATTTGTATCGACCGCGTAGACGACCCTGTACCCGGCACACGCGGCGCATCTTTATGAACGATCAATTCGTTGGACTTGACCGAGGGGCGATTAGACGACCCGCTGACGCGGCACTGGGTTGTTCGCTGGCTGGAATGGCCTCCTGATGGGAAGGTTTGGTTGCTGAAGACCAACCCCTGATCAGGAGACCATCCATGACCGACACCTTGGCAGCGGTGAGCCCGCTGCGCCGTCGCATGATCGACGACATGATGCTTCGCAACCTGTCGCCAGCCACGCAGCGATCCTACCTCCATGCCGTGACGAAGTTCAGCCGTTATTTCGGCCCTTCGCCGGACCGCCTGGGGCTGGAGGATGTCCGCGCGTTTCAAGTGTATCTGGTGTCGCAGGGCATTTCCTGGCCGGCGCTGAACCAGACTGTCTGCGCGCTGCGCTTCTTCTAAGGCGTGACGCTGAACCGGGCGGAGATTCCCGAGCGGATCGCCTATGCGCGCACGCCCCGCAAGCTGCCGGTGATCTTGAGCGCCGACGAGATCGTGCGCCTGCTTGAGGCGGTGCCGTCCCTGAAGGCACGCACGGCGCTGACCACGGCCTATGCCGCGGGTTTGCGCGTTTCGGAAGCGGTGAACCTGAAGGTTGCTGATATCGACAGCGCGCGCATGGTTATCCAGGTCCGTCACGGCAAGGGCGGCAAGGACCGGACGGTCATGCTCTCTCCACAACTGCTCGGTATCTTGCGGACCTACTGGCGCCTGGCGCGGCCGAGCGACTGGCTGTTTCCGGGTCGCGGCGACAAGCCGATCAACGTTTCCGTGCTCCATTCGGCCTGCCGGTCCGCGACCAAGGCGGCGGGATTGACCAAGAAGGTCAGCGTGCACACGCTGCGGCACAGCTTCGCTACCCATCTGCTCGAGAGCGGCGTCGACATCCGGATCATCCAGGTCTTGCTCGGGCACAACAGCCTGTCGACGACGGCGCGCTACACGCATGTGGCGACGACGACGATCGCAAGCACGCAGAGCCCACTCGATCGTTTGACCATCGAGGTGGTGCCGCCCGCCTGAGCCGACCCCGTGCGGTCCGATCTGGAGGTGGCGGATATTTTCCGCCGCCACGGTGCTGCTTTTCGCCTGGCCCATGACGGCCATCTCGGTCGCGTCGAACGCCGCGTCATGTCGGCGGTCGAGCTGTGCCGATGCGCAACCCCGTGACCGCGAGTAGGGCTATCAAGGTCGCATAAGTCAGCGGGCGCAGGCCTCCTTGAGGTCGAAGCTGGCTAGCGGCTTCGATCAGGCGAGCGATCTCCGTGCCCGAGTAAATGTGCGGTGGCCGGCGCCTTTTTTGGGCACCGAAGTGATTGCGCGGGGGCAACTCGTGCCGCACGTCTTCGACGCGGATATGGCGTGCGAAGCGGCAGACGGCTTTCAGTCGCGCGTCGCGTTGCGCAATCGACGGTCCCAGTGCGGCCCAATCGATGGCTGTTTGCGTTTGAACATACGCCTGTCCGCGCTCAGTCGCGAAGCCGGCGAAGCTTTTGAGCAAATACTCGGCATTCGACATCGCAAAGCCCGTGGCACGACGCAGTGCGAGATAGGTCTCGAAGGTCTTCAACATCAGAGCGCCTCCGGCCATGGCTGCGCCACCTGCTTCAGAAGAGTGACATCGGCTTTGGCGTAGTGGGCCGTAGTGTCGATGCCACTATGCCGGAGGACCAGACCGATCTTGTCGAGCGGCACCCCGTGGCGCAGCATCTCGGTCGCCGCGGTGTGCCGCAGGACGTGCGCACCCTTGAACGGTGTCACGAGGCCAGCCCGCTTCATGATGCGCCTGACCACCGAAGAGACGGCGTCACCGTTTAGGAACGGGCGACTGGGCGCGATCGTGCTCAGGAACACGCGATCACTTCGGCAGAAAGACGGTCGGCATTCGAGATAGGCCGCGACCGCATCCCCGACGTCCTGGGGCAGCGGCAAGCGAACTTCATGGCGCGACTTGCCCGTAATCCGCAGCGAACCCGCCTGCCACTCGATATCGGTGAGGCGGAGCTGCGCCACGTCGCCGGCCCGCAGTCCGATGCACCAGCGAGTCCAGCCCTTTTCATGAAGGTGGCGGTCGAACAGATCCTGAAACCGCGTCTGACGCGTACCACAAATTATTTCAAGGTAACTCAACGGGATAGGGCCGACCTCGTCGGCGTCGTGGTCCGCGTACGACGCTCCCCTGGAACCGGGTCATACGGGTCTTACGGCAATATGACCTTGTTTCTACAGGCTAATACGCCCGCTGCACCCGTGCGTAGGGTCCATTACAAAACGGCCTCGCGCCGTGCGTCCCGCCTTACGCAGCGCGCTTGCGCTGCGCAGCCTCGTACCGGCAGGGGCGGGGCACCCTTGCTGCAGTTGCGCGGTGGTGCGTGGCGAGGAGGTTTGAGGGATGGCGTTCATGGGTGGGGTCTCCCCGAAAGCAAAAAAGGGGACCGGGCGTCAGGCCCGGTCCCCGGAGTATGTGATCAGCCCTGCTGGGCGACCAACGTGCGCGCTTCAAGGATGAGCATGGCCGCCTCGTCGTCACGGCCCTGCGCCCGGATGATCCGATACGCATTGGAGCGGGCAGCTATCCGGGCGAGCTCCGAAGCCCGGTTCCATTCCGCCTCGTATTCCTCGTCGCACTCGTCGGTGATCACGAAGTCGCCGGTCTCGTGATCGGTGTAACCATAGTACTGGCCCGCGTAGGAATTAGCCCGTTTGAGGTGGCGTTCGATCTGGCGAATGAGAGCGAACCCCCTCGCCTGCGCAGAGAAATAGTGCGGTTCATGGGTTTCGACGAAACGGTCGTAATCGGGTTCGATGGTGAGCATGAAAGCCTCCTCATGGGGGTGTCCGCGGACGACAGGCACCGCAGGGCGATGGATGGGATGGGATGGGATGTGGTCGGTGACGGACCGACAGGGCGGCCAGGCGCGAAGCCCCGCCGGTTCCGCAGGAAGCGGCAATCCCCGCTTGCGCCGATCCGCCGATGTGGCACAGTCGCAAGCGACGGGCAGGCCATCGGGGAAGGACGATGGAAATGCCGAAGATGACGGAAAGGGATCGGCTCGCCGATCTCGAAGCGCGTCAGCGCAAGATGAACGATGAACTGGAAATCGCGCGCCGTGCGCTGCGGGGCAGATATGCCGCGATGATCGCGGAGATGCCGGTGGAGAAGCTCACGGAAAGGGAGTTTCGCGAGCTTCTCACACAGGCGGTCCGGGTAGGCGGCGGCGCGGCGCTGACGGCGATTAAGGGACTGCCGGCAGCGATCTGATCACGCGCTGGTCATCACCAGGTTCCGGCAGGGATGCGCCTCGAGAAAGCTGTCCCTGTCGGAATCAGATCTCAGGGTGATGAACCGCGCTTCGGGCCCGAACCAGATCATGATGAAGCGCCGCTGCGCCGCCAACCGGTGGATATTCGCAAGGCTGCCCCGGCTGCGACCATCCCAGATCACGAGACCCAGGGCGGCATCGCGCGCCATCGCCGCATCCTTCGCGGCATGGAAGGCGGCGGTGCCCTTTCTGCCGGAAGTAGGAATGCGCCGGACGGGCCAGTCGCCCAGATTATGACGCGGTTCCTCTCCGGAACAGTAGACCCTGACAGCAGCGATCTCGCGATCGGAAAGATGGCGCTGGACCAATCGATCCACGCCGCGCGCGTCCCCGATCAGGATGGGAAGTGCGCGGTACAGGATACCCTCGATGCGTTCGATGACGGGTTCGGGAAGCGCGGTAATGGACAGCGACCCGGAAACGAAGACGGCCGAATTAGAAAGGTGCAGATGCTCGGACATGGCTTTAATCTCCTCGAATGAGCCACCCCTCTCTGCCCTCCTCTCCTCTGGTGGCAGGACGCGGGCCTCGCCCCCTCAGCCAATCCCGCCCAGACCGCACCCGAAGGGTGTCCCTGCGACGAGCACGGCGAAGCCGCGCGCAGGAGGCCGGGACCGTCTGGCGGTCCCGCATCGCGCCCGCGACGGACCCGCCTGCGGGTCCCTGAGCGGGGGCGAGAGCTACGCTTGATAAAAGGAAATGAGGACCGGCCCGGCGAACCGGACCGATCCTCTGGCGGAACCTCACTGCGCCTCCCATCCCTGATCGCTGAGCCTGACGAACCGCGCCGGGATACGCTTCTCCTTCACGAGGCGCGCGAGGTGGGACTGCAGGCCCGATCCTTCGCAGACCAGCGCCTCAACGGGTCGCAGTCCGACCATCTGCTCGTTCCGGACGAACCCCGCCCTCTTCCCCAGCTTCGCGCTGAGGCGGAACGTGATGAGCTTCACCTTCCGCGAGGCGGCCCACGCTGCAGCCATCGCGTCGCATCCCTTATCCTGTGCGGTGGTCGCCAGCACCATCGCCGGGTTCCGGGATTTCGCGTCGTCGAGTTTCTCCCAGATCAGGCGGTCGTCAAACCAGCAGTCCGCGCCGCCGGAGAAGATCACGATGGGCCCCTGCGGGTTATGCGCGTCGGTGCGGCGCTGGCGGCGGGCGGCAAGGAAATCGGTAGCGGCGATCACCGAGGCGGTGCGCTTACTCGAGACCAGCGATCCCTTCGGTGCCGACCACGGCCGCCCGGTTTCGGTGTGGAAGACGTCGGCGGCATGGTCGCGCATGCAGCGCAGCGCGTCGGTGGCTTCGTCGAGGAATTCGAGTTCGCCCTGTGCCTGCTCGAGTTCGACGCCGTGGATTTCGCTGCCGTCGGCGCGCCGCAGCAGGTCCTGGACGTCGCGCGTCGCCTTATCGGCCTGCCCCTGCCACTGGTCGGCGACGTGATGGAAACTGTTCACGATGCCCCATGCGAGGCGCTCGGCGGCAGGCTGCAGCCGCGTGTCGCGCAGCAGGTCGAAGAGGGTCGTGACGATCAGTTCGACGGCAAGCTGGGCTTCGCGAGGATCGGGCATGTCGGTCGCCATCTCCTCCTCGCCGCGCCCGATGCGGACCCCGTCGAGATCGGAGGAGAAGGCGGCGTGGAAGTCGTCGGTGGTGCCCGCCATCGTCTCCTGCGCGATGAATTCGGCGATGTCGGAGAACGGGCGGACGCTGCGGTGGATCTTCGTCATGGGAACCTCCTGTAGAAACGAAAGAGGTTCCCCCCTGGGCACGGGCTCCGAGCGGCGGGGTCAAGGATCGCGGAACGCGACCGGCGCAGCCGGCGATGGGGGTCACGATTTTTCCGGGCGGCCAGAATGCCCGAATGGAAGCATGACGCCCGACCCGCCCGGAAAAATGGTGGGGCCCCGTCGTCCTTGAGGCCGACGCGGTCCCGTGCCACGATTGGAATTCTTGAGAGAGAGAAGAGGCTTTGCGAATCTGGGGCTCGATGCCCCTGATTCGCAACGGGTGCCTCCAGGCGCTTACCTCTCAGTGGAGCGCCCGCGACCTCACGACCCTGCACGCCCCTTGCGCAAAAAAGGGGGACGGCGCGGCGCGCCGTCCCTCGAAAAATGCACTGAGACTTCGGTGTCAGGCTACCCGGCGAACGCGGCCCCGCGGAAGCGCGGTGATCTTCTCGGCAGGTGCCTGATCGGCCTTTCGGAAGGCATGGATCGGAACCCCGACCTTTCGCAGCGCCTGATAGAGGTTCGCCTGGATGCCCGACCCCTCGCCCAGCACGGCTTCGACGGGTTTCAGTTCGACCAGCTTGCGATTACGGGCAAAGGGCGCGCCGCGCCCCGCGCCCATCAGCGAGTAGGTGACGAGCTGGACCTCGCGGCTCCCCGCCCACGAGGCCACGATCGCATCGAAGCCCTTACGCTGCGCGGTGGTCACCAGCGTCATGTGCGGGATCCGCGCGAGGATCGCGTCGAGCCGGTCCCACAGGATCTGCCAGTCGTGCCATTCGGCATGGCCCGAGGCGACGACGATCGGGCCACGCGGGCGGTACCGCTCGCGCTCGGCGAGTTCCCGGGCGCGCAGGAAGTCCTGTATCGCGACCTGCGTGGCGGTGGCGACCTTCGAGACCCGCGAACCGCGTGCGGGCGACCAGGGACGGCCCGAAAGCACGCGGAAGGTGTCGGCCGCATAGTCGCGCATGCACTCGACCGCTTCGCGCTGTTCGGACAGCGACTGGCACAGCAGCTGCTTCTCCTCGAGCTCGGTATTAAACACCTCGGAAAGGTCGGAGCGGCGCATCATGTCGCGCAGTTCGTCGGCCAGCAGGTCTTCCTGCCGTTCGAGCTTTCCGGCGACGAAATGAAAGCTGTTCACCATGCCCCATGCGATCTCGGGGGCAAGTGCATCGAGGCGGGTGTCGGTCAGCAGGTCGAAGATGGTGGCGATGACCCCGGCGCAATCGGCCTGTGCGTGGAGCGGCTCGGGCATGTCGTGTTCGCCCGGTTCATCCCCCGGGCTGATGATCGAGAGGGGGATCGGATCGCCGAAAGCGCGCTGGAATTCCGGGGTCGCGGTCACTTCGGCGAACAGCGCGGGCAGATCAGCGAAGCGGCTGATGCTGCGCGAATGGTCGTGGCTCATGGAACTTCTCCCTGTCAGGGGGGCAAAGGAAAAAGGCCGCGAACGCGAGGGTGGCGTCGCGGCCCTGCATGGGTGTCGTGCCGGGTCAGTGCCTGCTGGCCCGGGCGGACGCGACGAATGCCGCGCGTGTCAGGACGGCATCGACGATCCCGGCCGCGTGCGGCGCGAGCGGCGTATTCTCGAGCAGGTCGTAGATGGCGGCGATGATTTCGCCGCAGGTGATGCCCGCCGGGATGTCCGGCACGGGAGACGCACCCTCGACATGCCGCGCGAGCAGGTCGCGGATCGAGGGGCTGGCCATGATCGCCGCGGAGAGCGCGGCAAGGTCGGTCAGCGGGGCGGAAGAATGCAATGAAGAGCGGCGCATGGGATGTCTCCTCATGAGCGAAAAATGAAAGGGGCCGGGGAAGCCTGACGCCTCCCCGGCCCGATGGGACTGATCAGCGTGTGATCAGAACGGGTCTTCCTCCTCGAACGAGGTGTCCGAACCCGACCGTTCGCCGCCGGCACCCACGGTGCTGTCGCCGAAGCCGCCCTGATCGCCCGGGCCGCGATCGTCGTACCGGCCGCTGCTCGCGCCCATGCCGCCACCGAAATCGGAGCGCATGGTGTCGCGACGCCAGGCGACCATGTAGCCGCCATGATCGGCCGGGAAGAGCGCGATCGGCAGCGGCTCGGGAAGGCTGGGGTCGTCGATGTTCCCGGCGAGGAACACATCCCCCTGCTTCGACACGGCCTCCCACAGCGCGCCGATCTGGACGTAGCGGCGGGCGATGTTAAGCGCGAGGATCTCGTAGACCGGAGCCTTCGGATTATCGCTCACGACCTTGCGCAGCCCGACGCTGGGCAGATCGATGGTGCGGGTGGCGATCGAGCCCTTCAGACGGCCGTTCCGATTAAAGATTTCACCGATGTTCATCGTCTTTACCTTTCGAATGTCGCTCGAAACCATTCTCGGCGACACCCTCACCGGCCCTTCTCTCCTCTCTATCCCGCCCTCACCCCCCGCGCCGCCCGCCCGCCGCGAGGCGCACCGCCTCCACCAGCGCGACGCCGCTGCGGTCCACACGCAACGCCCCGGCCGCCCGCAACTCCGCGCGCCACACGGCACGATCAGGGGCAGAGGCGCGGCGCGAGGGATGGCGAGGGTGGATTGGGGCGCGACGCCGGGGGCGCGGCGGTAGCCGCGCGGGTGCTACGCTGGCGGGAGTCGCCGTAGCGAGGGGCAGCGGCGTGAACCGGCGGTCATCGCAGACACTGCGGGAGCGGCGTGGTCGGCGGCACCGGCAGGTGCGGTCCCGGTATCGGGAGCGAGCGAAAGATAGGGGCGGGCCGCGCGGCGGAAAGACTGGCCTTCGAAAGAAGGAGGGTACGACCGCTCAAAACCCCAGCCCGTCGGGAGTTGGGGATTGAAATTGATGTAACATCGTGATCGGCCAATCTGGGAAATGGCGAGAGCGTAAAGGTTGGAGCCAGTGTTTCGGCTACCGCTTACGTGCCGTATCGTAGGACGTCAGCATCGTGCCGAACGCTTGGGACACGCGGCCTTCGGAGTAACCGCCTATCCAGGCTATCCGTTCGAGATATGTCCTGTAGGGATTAGCCGATGTGGGCTCGCCGCGTCGTGCCGCCACGAAACCGAGGTGGCGGATCATCGAGAATTCTTTCAAGAAAGCCTCCTGATTCGCGGGAATATTGCATTGCAACATGCGGGCCACAGATAGTCCAGAGCTTCAGTTGGAATGTCTCGCGTTTCTACTCAGGCCCCTGCTCGAAGGCTTTGGCCCCTGCTCGTTGGAAAGCGTCAAGAACCTCCGGTCCCAGAAGGCGGGCGGTTTCGCTGCTCTCGAGGCCGGAATACGCGATGGTGTAGGTGCCGTCTTCATGCGTGAAGATCCTCACCTCGATGTCGCCTTTCGACGCGGTGGCCTGGGCCAGATCGATATTCCACTCACCGATGCGAACCTTAGACATGGTCGAAGCCTCATGGAAGATTTGGGAATCACGGTGCCGCGGCCGGGCGACAGCACCAGAAACAGCAGCTGGAGCGAAGTGCCCACATTGGCCTGTGATCAAGGGGTTGCGCCTGCATCGGTCACCGCCCCCTGACCCGGCCCATCCGCTAGGCAAGGATGCGGCGCCACCTACGCGGCCCATCGTTCCGGATCGCGCAGCCGCAGTATTGGCAGGTTCCGATGTAATGATCCCCGTTCCACCACATATCTCTCCGGAACGATTTATGACGATCGAGCGGACAAAAAACGAAGCGCCACACCAAAGAGATCATAAGCCGTTCTCCAGGACTGCGATGCCCCTATGCGGTGGGCCTTCCTGCGCCATCGCGGCCCTGACGATGAAATAACCCGCCTGCCCCTCGGGTGCGCAGGTGGCCTTGAAGATTGGGACATTTGACCGCAGGGGCGGCCAGATCTCAAGGCCGGACAGATTGTGAATGCTGCACGCGCGAAGAGTCAAGGGCGGCGTCATCCCGCAGGTTCCAACGGAACGAGCGGTCGCCCTTGCGGATAGCCAGTGCGCGAGGCTGGCTAAATGAACATCACGTCCCATGCGGGTGAGGTAATCAGGCGGCGAGCTTATCGACACCTTCATTGAAGCGATCGATCCATTCTCATATATGGGGCCGCCGGTCCACGGGAATGGCCGCAGCGACACGCTGGAAATCAATAAGATCGACAGGTGCGCCTGCGACGATGGCGTCGATCTCGTCGGGATCAAGAAGCCCTCGCTGCCGGATGAACATGGTCATGGAGCCGGGACGGGCTTTTGTCGCCCGACGCCACAATCCCTCGACATTGCGCAGGCGTGGCGCGGCCCGCGCCTCAACCAACACGATCAATCGAAGTACCCAGCGCGGCAATTGCACGACTTCCTCGGAACGCATATGCGCACAGATGACGCAACTCGATTTCGGGGGAACCGGCAGGCCTTCCGCCTCAATTCGCCGGATGCAGGCGTCGCGGTCCCAATGCCATTCGTGCAGAAGCGGATAAAGATAGTCGTATCGGGCATCCACGATGCCTTCGCGGTTTGCATAACGCCGGCTGTCGGCAGGTGAAGCGTCATACCCGATCAGCTTGACAACCTTACCGCCAACCTGCCATATATTCTTTGCAAGTTGCCATTTTGACACCCAAAGTTCTTTAGGCTGTATCTTCCATTTGACTGAACAAGATTTTCTACCAAATGAGGCAGATGGCAAAGTCGAGTTCGTCAGGCAATTCTCCAATATTGTGAAGTACGGCGGCCAATGCTTGAATTTCTTTGGCTCATATCGAACAATATGGTGGAATATGCCTCTATCATCCATCCATTTCTGAAAAATTGGAAGGTAGGCGTAACTCTGGGGCTTTTCGGCGCCAGTATCCGCTGTCAATACGGCATCCAGCCTTCGGCCCCTCGCCACCCATTCGATAATCATGGCGGTGCTGTTTACGCCCATGCCCCAGGCCGCCACGACCGGGTAGTTGGCAGATGGCATCGTCATGCGACCATCGCCAGCCAGCGATCGGGCCAGGCCGGCGGCCGCATCGTAACCCTGAACGCCTGAAGCGGCGCGACGCCGTGCACGACATAGTGCGGCACACCGGTCGCACGCCGCAGCTGCTGGGCCGTTCTGAGCGCGTGATCGAAGCTGGAGAGTTGCCGCCGCAGAGACGACAGGCTGCTGGGCGGGACAGGCGTGGACATGAAACCTCCGGAAATGAAGCGGCGGCCGGGATCAGGCAGCGATCGGAAGATCGACACCGGTCGGAACAGCGGTATCGAGCGCCAGCAGGCTGTGGAGCGTGACAGGTGGCCGGTTCGCCCGCCGCGTCTTCGGCCCGCGCGTGGGCCGCGCCGGATCATTGAACCGGCAGCCGAGACGCGCGGCATGCTTGCCGATGACGGCGGGATCGCGGCCAAGGGCCTGCGCGACATCGACCATCGAGACGCCATATGCCCAAGCGTTGCGAATCGCCCTGTCTTCGTCGGCGCTGAATGCGCGCATGAACCCGTGCACCAGCCCCATGTGGTTCGCATGGTAGAGAACAGCGCGCACGCCGCGGCCCAGCGCTTCGGCGATCTGGCGGGTCGGGACCTTGCCATAGTCTGCCCGCAATCGCGCTTCTTCCTCGGGCGTCCACACCGGTCCCTGCCGAAATCCGTCCCGGCGAACATGCGAGCCCCTGAGCCCCAGCGCCTCGGCCCGCCAGCGGATCGAGTGAGGCGTGCGGCCAAGCCGCTCCCGTAGCGGTGTCAGGCTCGCGCCTGTCGCGTAAGCATGGCGGAGAAGCGCGTCCTCCTCAGCGATCCACGGGCGGCCCCAGCCCCTGCCATAGCCCAGCTTACGCAGGCGCTGACCGAGGCTGCGACTGTTCCGGGCCGGGAAGCCTTCGGCCAACAGAACCTCGGCGATGGCGACATATCGTGCGCCGGTTGCCGCGAGTTCTAGGGCGCGGTTCATTTCCGCATCGCTCCAGTCGTCCGGCTGGCAGGCATGGCGCAGCCCCAGCGCCGAAGCGCGCGAGATGACACCGGCGAAGGGTCGCCCGATCAGGCTCGCGATCTGCGCGACAGGAACGCCTTTCGCGTAGCCGGCGCGCAGCTGCGCGTCCTCCCAGCCACTGTACGGCGGGGATCCGGGCTCGGAGAGGCCGAGCAGCCGGGCGCGGGCATAGAGTGCGCTCACGCCGCGGCCCAGCCGCGCCGCCAACGTCGCCGTCGGCTCGTGGGCATAGCAGCGCGCCAGTTCCGCGTCGTCCCAGTCGCTCCATGCTCGCCGCGAATTACGGCGCACGCCAAGGTCATGGATCCGGGTAGCGACAGCGGCTCGGGACCGCCCAAGCCGGGCGGCGATTTCCTCGATCGTGCAATCGTCGATAAATGCCGCGCGGAGACGGGCCGTCTCATCGGGAAGCCATGCATCCGCGCGGAAAGCCAGTTCAGAAAGAGGAATGGTCGGCACGGTCTCGGTCACGGGGACGAACGGGGTCAGTTCGACGATATCGGCGTCGAGATCGAAGCTGGTCTGGGTCATGGTGGGCTTCCTTCACGCCAGGCCGACGACTGGGGTGTCGACCACGCGCAGGCGCAACCGGGCCGACAGGCGCGCGATACGCGTATCCCCGCGCGGCATGGTGTCCGAGGCGCCGATCGCGGCGAGCAGATCGAGACCGGCAGCGACGTCATTGGCGGGGAGCGCGAGATGACGCGCGAGGTCGTCTGCGGTGGTGGCGTTGGGCGCGATGCGGCCCAGCGCGCCGACAATGCGCGCGGCGGCGGGCGCGGCGGGATCGAGCAGGAAAGCATCGAGCGAGCGTTGGCCGCGCATGACGGCATGGGTGGTCCTGGCTGGTGCGACCTCGCGTAAGGTGTCGAGGTCGAGCAGGCTGCGGCTCTCGTCCGGGGCGAGGTCGGCGGCGGCGACCAGATCGGGTGTACGGCCGATATGCGGTGTGATCGTCGTGTCGATCTTCGCCAGTACCGGCAACGCCGAAAGCGCGGGACCGAAGGCGAAAAACTCTCCCGGTGGCAATTGCCGGAGCAGCGCCGCCTGATCGCCGCCGAAACCGAGCAGGTCGGCGGCACGCGCCACGTCGCGGTCGAAGACGTTGAGCCCGATCAGGTGATTATGCAATTCGGAAACCACCGAACTGGCAAGCTTGGCGAGACGCTGCGTGGCGATGATCGTGCCGATCCCGCGCTTGCGCCCCCGCGCGCACATGTCGGTGAGCGTGGCGACGCCAAGGCGGCGGGTTTCGGCATCGCGGGCCGAGGCCGCCATATGCGGCGCGAGCAGATGCGCTTCATCGATGCAGACCAGCACCGTGTGCGCCCAATGCTCGCGCGGCGCCGATAGGAGGCCTGCGAAGAAGGCGGCGGCCTTCTCGATGCGGTGATCGGGCTCCAGATCGGTGAGATCGAGGTGCAGGGCAATACGGTGCTGGCGGGTGCGCAGCGCCAGCGCGGTAAGACCGTCATTGGCGTAGTCGCGTGCGACGACGGTGGTGGCGCCGATATGCGCGGCAAGATTGGCGAACTCGCCTTCAGGATCGACGATGATGGTGGTCAGATAATCGAAGGCTTCCTCGATGATCCGGCGCAGCGTCTGGCTCTTGCCCGCGCCCGACGATCCCTGGATCAGGCAGCGGCCCGACATCAGTTTGCCGAGATCCAGTTCCAGCGTGCCGGCCGAACAGTGACCGAGCGGAACTTTCGCATCGCGGGTGAAGTCATGAGTGGCGATCGTCATGGGCGTGCTCCTTCGGTCGGCATCGTGTGCGGACGCCGGATCTGATGCTCAGGGGATAGGTTCGGGCGGCGGCGTCTCAGCCCGGCATAAAATCGGCGGTGATGCCGGAGCGATCCGCGTGGATGACAATCCGGCGATCCTTCGGGATCAGACAGGCGAGATGCTGCCGCGCCTCCATGACAATGGCCTCGAGGGTGGCGGCGTTATCCCCCAGAAGAACGCCGGTCGCCACCTGCCGGGCTTCGCGCGCGAAGGCGCGGGACTGGGTCTCCCAGCTATCGGCGTCAGCATCGTCGCGCACAGAGAACAGCGTCGCGTGGATCATGCATCCCAGGCAATCCGGGTCGATACCGCCGTCGCGGGTCACAAGGACCACGGCCTCCTCGATATCCCAACTGCCAGTGGGACAGACCAGGGCCGGGATTTCAATGGAATGGACGTGTCGCGGCGCATCCTCATGCCCGGTCTCGGCAATCTCCAGGTCGGCAACGATCCTGTCGACGAAACCTGAAGCGAAGCCGCATGGAAGGCGATCGTCTTCACCATAAGGATGTTCGATGCCGTCCCGGTAAATCCGGAAGGAAACATAGAGGATGATCGGCAGAGCGTCGTACCAGTCATAGCCCTCGAGCCAGCGTTCCTCCTCCACCAGCACGAAATCCTGAAGCGGTGGCTGATGGCGGGCGGGCGCCAGCGCCTGCGCGATCTCGGAGCGCAGCGGCGGGACAAGCATCAATGCGCCCCCAGAGGCAGTCTCAGGGGCAGTTTTCGCATTGGCGGCCCTTTGATGTTCATCGCCGGACAGTGGATTCCAGATCGAGAGCCCTGGCCGTACCGCGGGCAGCGTCACACCGAATTTCTGAGCCCGCAGCCATAAGGCGAAGGGGAGGCGATGATCCTCCTGGGCGGCGATGCCGGTATATATGGCGCGTTCGGCGGCGATGCGCAGCGCTTTCATCGCCTCATTCGTGATCACCGCGTTGCGGGCCGGCAGGGCGAGGCGAATTCCAGGCGCGTCGATCACATCGATGCGAACGGACCAGCGGCAGTCCTGCCTCTTCAATTCAAATACATTGGGAAGAGAGCACGGGACGGCCAAACCATGGAAGTTGATGCAGGGGCCATCCTGCCGAACCGAATTGCCTTTATAGACGCCGATACGGCAACCGCAGGCCTCTTCGATCAGCAGCGCATCCTTGAGAAAATCCTCCCGGGGCAGCAAAGCACCGTCCAGCGTCACCGGCAAGGGATAGTAACGGGCGGCCTCAGCAATGGTCGAACAAATGCCCATCTTCCAGTTGCCGGATATCTCGATGCGGACCATCGTTCCCCAGCCGAGGTCGCACCGCTCGGGTTCAAGCGCCCTGTCGCCATTCCAGGCTTCAGCGGGAATCCGGACCTTCCAGCCTTCTCCCATCGCGGGCGAGAAGGCGTGGATCTCGATGCCATGGCCGGCAAGGCTGAACAGGTCGATGCCGGTCGGATCCTCACGCCGCATGATATCGTCGCCCCAACCGGATAAACCGAGAGTCAGGAGCGCAGCGGGATCGTCGATGCCGCAGCCGTCATCGTGGATATCGAGAAAGGCGCGGCCGTCTTCCTCGACAAGGTTGATCATGATGTTCTGCGCGCCGGCCCGGCGGCAATTCTGCAGGATTTCGTGAATCGCAGCGAGCGCGCTGCTCGCGACAAGGCGGGATGCGCAGCGAATGGCGTCCTGGCTGACCGCGATCTCGATCGTGGCGGGAAGAAGCATGATCATCTCCTGTCTCGGCGACGGACCATCCGGCCGTCTTCCCTACCCCGCCCCCTTCCCTTTCGTCCCGGCTTGACGCTCTGCCGACGCAAAGCGCCAAGACAGTTGTCGTCGCGGTGAGCGTCCTGCAAAGAGGAGGCGATGAGCGATTCAAACGATGTGAAACTGCTGGACCTCGTGCGGCGCCTGCCCGACTGGATGCGCAAGGACCTGGCCTCGAGCGATGCACCTCGGCGTGAGCGCGCGGAGGATGCCCTCCATGCAATGCTACTGCCGCTGCTGGAGGCCGGCGTCGGCGCTCCGTGATTAAAACAGCGGACTGCTGCGCCGGTGGAGAAATCCTCGGCGGACAATCAGCGTACTCTCGTTGTGGCCAGAGAGCCCTTTTCTCAACCTGATCACCAGTCGTGGACGGGTAGATCGGCGGCGCGGTCTGCATCGCAGTCGAGGAGGAGGAACTGGAAGCCGCGATCACGTCCGAACGCGATGATTTCCTGGAGATCATCTGGGATCTGCGCTCGGCGGTCACCGGGAAGCGGCCGCGTCGGCACGAACCAGCCATAGACGGAGGCGGCGATGTCGATGGGACGGTCGCTCGGAGGCCAGCAGGCCCATTTGTCGAGAAGTCCGGCCGTCTGCACCGTCAGGTGCGCAGTCGAGAGCACGCAGTAGGCGCCGCTTTCGATCGAAGAGACTGAGCGGACCGCCGGGAGAGGCTCCAGGCGCAGAATCTCGGTCGAATAGCTTTCCGAAGGGTGATCGTCGAAATAGGCGGCCATGACCTCGTCATCTGGCAGTGTATGCGGATCGCGCCTGTCGCCGATCTCCTTCCACCATTCGCGCGCATATTCCGCCATCTCCGCGACGAGAACGTCATGGTTCAGGCCTGCGTAGAAATTGATGCCATGACGGTGCTCGATGATGCCCAGATGCATATCGATCGGCCAGGGTAGCGCACAAACCCTGAGCCCGCTTTCGCTGGCGCCTATCACCCCGGTCAATGTGGCGAGTGCTGCGGCATCGAGGCTGTCCGGCTTCTCCAGGGCGGCGCGCGCGCGGGCAAGCAGGGCGACATGGTCGTGCCGGGTGATTTGTGGCCCCGCTGGCCCGGGCGACTTCGCCCCCGCTTGGGCGGCCGTAGTCACGTTGTCTGTGATGTCGGTGCCCGAAGCATCTATCCGGATGGCCGGATTATCGGGGTCGGACCAGTCGATGGTGTCGATGACCCACTGCTTCACAAAGGACCAGTCGAAACAGAAGGGGCAGGTCTCTTGGTTCCTGTACCAAGCGGCATCGACCGCATCGATCCAGCCCACGACAATGATGCGCATGGCGCAGGTCCCCATCGCCTCGAACGATTTGCGGATCGCCAGCGCACGAACGAGAGCGTCGGGTTCGGCGGCCGGATGGTCGCGCAGGTCGAGAACCGCTTCCCAGAGGGAGGCGGCCGCTTCGAGATGGGAGAGTGTGTAATGTATCATGTGCGGGGTTCCTGGATCAGGCGACGCGGCGATCGGTAAACCGAGGCGGCGCAAGCTCGGCGGCGGTCAGCGTGTCGATGTGCGGGGCGATGGCATCAAAAGCGGCATTGAGATCGATGGTCGCGACGCGATAGGACGCGCTTCCCGGATCATGGTCGAGCCGAAGCGCGATCGGCGCCAACCAGGTGGTCATCTCGGGAAACACCGACTGCAGCAGAAGCACTTCGATGCGCCGCGCGGCGAGGCCGAGCTGGGCGGCAAGACCGAAGGAGACGGCCATATCCTGTTCGAACCAACGATGCGGCGCGATCGTGTCGGCGATCCGCGTGCATGCCGCACGGATGGTCACGGTCTGGACATGCAGGACCGCAACGCGGTGTCGCCGATCGGGAGCGACGCCTTCCAGTGGAACCAGCGCACGGTAGGAATAGAGAGGCGCGCACCCGGCAATGCGGGTGCGGGAAACGATCACATCCATGGGATAACCTCCTGTGGCACGGAAGGGGCAATCGACCGCCCCGGGTCCGTCGCCCCAGCCCTCCTCCCCGCTCCGCTCCCCCGCCCGCGCACACCCTCCATGATACGCGTCGGAAATCGGCGGCTATGCTACGGGAGACGTAAGTTGTCGGGATGTAAGGGGCGGTTGCCTCGATCAGTTTGCCGCAGAGCTGATCGCCGCATTGTCGTAGAGTGGCGTATCTCCGGGCTGCCAGTCGCCTGCGAGCCAGATGCGACCGTTATAGCTGATCCTGGCAATAACCGTGTCGCCGATGGTCAGCTCGGCTTCGGCAAAGTCCCTCGCACCAAGACCACTGCGGTCACGGCGCTGGCAGTAACAGCGCGACGCCTCAGCCCAGTCGCGCACCGGGATCGGCGAATAACCCGGTTGCCGCAACAGCAGGGGCGTTCGGTTGCGATTACCGGCAGGACCATAAAGGGTTCGCCGGACGTGCCCTGCATAAGTAGCGACAGCCGACCAATAGGCCGCCATGACGGCCTTGTGCCTGTTCCAGTTCTGGTGCGCTCTCGCGCGAGCTTCCTGCTGAAGGTCGCTGAAAAGAAGCGCCAGAAGCGCGCGCGTATCGAGGTCGATAGTCGCAAGGATGCGCGCCGCGGGAAGCGCGAGGACCGGGTTGCGGACTTCGGCACGGGTCGATCTCGGGCAGTCAGCCTGCGCTCTGCCCGGTTCAGCGGTCATCGTCGATTGGCGCCGGCTGAAGTATTGTCGTTTGCGCGTTTTTGGCGGACATGGCGGGAAAGTTGGGCATCTCGTGCATGGGATCCTCCCAGTTTGTCTGGTCGTGCAGTGGGCGGCGCGGTCAGGCCGCCGCGTCGCGATGATGCGGGATGGCAGATGCAAACCGGCGCAGCATCCCCGCCATGTGCCTGCGCATATGGTCCTTGTTCGTAATGATCGCTTCGGGGCTTAGTAGTTTGCCCTGCGGCGTCATGAAGCCGATTGCGGGATCGCCATCGCGTAGTTCGATAACGATGCGGTGTCCGCGTGGCTGGGCTTTACCGGCATAACGGGCGACGAATTCGCCGAGGCGGCCGGACAGCCCCTGCGCGAGCTTGGTCCAGCGGATATGGCCGCCGGCGAGGACCTCGCCCTCGCATAGTCCGCGCTCGAGCCAGGCGCGCAATTGCGCGCGCTGCTGGATCGCCGAATTACGCGTGCGCTCCATGGTTCGGCAGAGCGGAAGCATGCCGGCATGTCGGTCTATCCAGGCGAGATCTTCGCCGTCGGCGATGATCAGCAGGTCGTCCGGTTCGATCCCGGCAAACATGGCGCGTAACTGATCGGCTGGATCCCCGATCTGGTGAAGGTCCGCACTGCGCCACGCACGAAAGCCCCGACCGACGTCGGCTATGATGATATGCGCCATTTCATGCCGGGGCTGTGCCTGGAGCATGGTCATCAAGCCTGCTGCGGCATTCGATGCAGTGGCGGCACCGATGATCACGGTGCGTTTCGACCATAATGCGGGACGCGGCGCGTCTGTCGGAGACGGCCAACTGCTCGGAGCCGGCCTTGCAACCCGGGGCGTTGCGGAAATCGGCAATGGGTCTCCGGTTCGCGCGGTAGCCGCGAAGGAACGCCTGGCCACGTCGAACAGATCGTCGAAGCAGCCACCGCCGTCGCGGAAGCCCTGGGCGTAAGCGGGCGAGGTTTCACCCGGCGGCGCGGAAAAATCGCGAGGCTCCCAGCCAGCCTCCGCGGCGTATCGCCCCTGGGCATAGAGGACTGCAGCGTCCCAGTTATAGCCATGCTGGGAGCGTGCCTGGAGGATGGCCTGATCGAAGGGCCTGATCTGGCCGCTTGCTACGCGCCTCTCGACGCAGGCAAAGTTTGCGCGCTGTCGCTCGCGTTCGGCTTCCTCACGGATCGCGTCGTTGAACGGGCGGAGCGCGGCGACGCGCGCGCGGCTGCGCGCCATACGTTCATGCAGCGGTGCTTCGGAAGGAAGGTCCGGATAGTCCGTCCATACCGATGCCAGTACATCGGCATGCTCCGGGCGGCGGCCATGCGCGATCCAGCAAGCCGCGCTTGCAGGATCGAAGGCGGCAGGATCGATCGTCACGCCACAAGTGGCAGGGCTGCCGGCGCTGACAGTACGAGGTGAGCATGGGGCGATCTCCCTGGGATCACCCTTCTGCCCTCTCCCTTCCCTTCTTCATGCTCGCTGACCACGAGAACCCCGGGAACGCCGTGCGAACCTGGCGTCAGGTCGTTCGAAGCCAGTTCACCAGCTGCAGGCCATCGACCCGCTCGAATTCGCGGATGTTGTCGGTAACGAGGGTCGCGCCGATTGCAAGCGCATGGGCGGCGATCAGCATGTCGTTAGCGCCAATCGGCGTGCCACGGCGCTCGAGGTCGGCACGCAGACGCCCATAGCAGGCGTCGGCATCGTCCTTGAGCGGCAGCACTGCAATGAGAGACAGCAAATCCTCGATCTTGCTTTTCAGGCGCGGCGATCCGCGCTTTTCTGCGCCATAGCGCAGTTCGCCGGCAACGATGATGCTGGTCGCAACCGCATCCTCGCCGACATCGGCGATAGCGTGGGCGACCATGCCATCGGGCTGTCGGATCAGGTCCGACAGGATATTCGTATCGAGCAGGAACATGGATCAGATGTCGACCGGTTCTGCGGGCAGGTCCTCGATCGGGCCGATCTCTTCATCGAGCGGCTCCCATGTCTTGAGAACGGCAAGGAGGGAGCGCGGACGGGCGGGTTCGATGATCAGGCGGGAGCCTTCCTTGCGGATAATGGCGTCCTCGCCCGGAAGTTCGAACTCACGGGGAATGCGGACCGCCTGGCTACGGCCGTTCTTGAACAGTTTGACGTGACGCTCGAGGTTCATGGCGACTCCTTGGCATATGACATAGCCTATACAGTCTACGAATGCGAGATGTTTGCGTGTCCAGCTGCTGCCTCAAGTGATGCGCCATTCGCGAAAGGAAGCGGGATCGGAACGGTCTGACCGCTGGCCAGATTGATGAAGGCCCCGGCATGCCCGATCGAGCCGCGCCCGAGAAGATCGAAGAGCAGCGCGAGCGCATGGCTAGCCAGGACGCGATTGACGAACAGCGACTGACGCTCGAGCGCCTCGGCGACCGAACAGGATGGCGCATTGTCTTCAGCCACGCTGTCGTCGGCGAGTTCCGGAAAGGCTTCGAGCACGGTGGGAAGACGGGGGCGATCGCTGTGACTGGTGCGCCGCGGACAGCCGATCAGGTATTGGCCGTCGCCGGCACGGTTGCCGAGGTCCATCCAGTAGACGGGCGGATTTCTGCCGGTCTGCAGAGCCGCCCCCAGCGCCCGGCGGGCCGCAGCGGTATCGACGCAGCTGATCAGCATGTCGAAGCCGTCGATCCCGATCGCTTCAGGAGCGCGTCCGTGAACCGCCTCCCAGGCAAGGCCATGCGCGAGATTGATGCGCTCGGTCAGCGTACGCGCCTTGGAATGGCCGATATCGCAGCGGTAGAAAGGCTGACGCCCAAGGTTCGCCTCGGTGACGATATCGTCATCGACCACGGTGACGTCGAGCGAGCGCGAGGAGATCGCGCGTAGCGCCGTATCAAGCGCGGCGAGACCCATCAGCATTTGCGCTCCGTTCCCACCGCATCCGACCAGCAGGATCGTGATCGCACGATCGTCAAAGCCGGCAGGAAGATAGTGCCGCCGGGCCTGATCAGTCTGCATCGGGAACTCCTGCAAAGGGACAGCGCGGCAAGGGCAGGAACATACCGCCCGCACAGAGCCGTGCAGCCATGGTGGGACCATCGGGATGATCGAGACGTCCGAAGACGATCGCTATCTTGGTGGCATGGGCATCATCGGCGTCGTCGGTGGCGCTGAAGAATGCACGGCCGCGCGCGTGGCTGTGGATGTCACAGACCATGTGCCAGTCAGGCGGCAGCCTGGGCATGCGATAGACCAGTCGTGTCGGCGTCGCTTCATCGATATCGGGGAACTCGACGGCAAATTCACGGCTCGCCTCGTTCCACAGGATGAATGCGGCGGCCTCATTCGGCAGGGCTGCCTTCAGAAATTCCAATATCTGCACGAAATAACGCCGGGGTATGAGGCCGCAGCGTAGATCAGCCCGCGATGCTCCGATGCTGCCATAAGGAACATAGCCCGCGATGGGGGACGCAATCGGCACGTCCAGCGCCAGCCACGGGCGGCGCAGGATCAGCATCACACCGTCATGGCCGATGGCGAGACCATGCCCGATGCGAGAAGCGCGCAGCGCCTCGATGACGGGCGACCTGCCGAAGGGCGGCACCGGATAGCAGGGCATGGCGTCAAGCACCGCCGCTGCCGTCGCATCATCGGCGAGCATCGTCATACCCGTGAGCGTGCGATGAGGCGGCCTACCGTCACCGCGCAGGCGGCGGGCCTTCGCTGGCCTCTCCCCTGCCCGGCCGTGCCGGCGCCGAAAGGCTTGAGACGGCTCACCGGAAACCGGCGCGCGCCGCGCGCCGCCAGATCGTCCCAGAGCCGCACCAGCCCGCCCTTCCCGCGTATCGTCCGGTCCTGCCCGGGATTGGGATGCGTCGACCAGGAGTCGAACAGCGCGCTTTCATAGGCGGGAATGGAGGCGATGCTGAGCGCCCTGGGTTTCGGGATGTTGCCCCAGCAGAGACGCCCGTCGGCGAAGACGTTGAGGATCGGCGAGTGCAGAACCGGCGTCTCGGCGCCAGGGCGTTCATTTGCCGGGAGCGCATAGACGCCAAGCCCATGGCGCGTGGCGATCAGGAGATGAGGCGGATAGGGAACCGGCAGCGTCGTTCGCGCCGCCAGCGCATGGAGATCGGCAGGAGGATCCGACAGCGCGAAATGAGCCGGGCGCACCTCAGCCGGCACCCACCAGGCCAGCATGTCGGGATGAGCGACCAGCACATGCTCGGGGAGAAGCTCGGGCTGGGCGGTACGGCCAAGCGCCTGTGACCACTGCCGCAGATGCGCGCGCGTCAGCGGGCTCCCGGCCGCGATCGTCGGCGGGCCATCGCCACCGAGTTCCACGGCATGGATGCTGGCGAAGGCAGCCGTATCGATCGAAGAGGCGCCGCAGGCTTTGAGATGCCGCGGTGCCTGATTCGCATAGAGCAGGATGGCGTTCGTCAGGACGAGACCGCCGCCGCTCGCTTCGAAGTGGGTGCTATGGTCGGACATGGGTGGCTCCTGGCCTTGGGTGGATCGAAGCGGATGAGGTTCTGGACCGTGAGGAGGAACTGTGCGCCGAGCCGCAGCGAGGCAAACCAGTCATCGATGCAGGCTACATCCGGCAGCGGGCAGATACCGGCGATGTCCGTGAACCCCATTTCCATGCCGCTGCGCATGACATCGTCGAGTTCGCGGGCGAACGGCACGAAGGGAACCAGCGTCAGCGGCGGGAGCGAGGCGCATTCTTCGATGCCGGGAAGATATGCGCTCGCGACCTCGAAATCGAAGTGCCAGGCGCCGGCTTCGGGCAAGAGTGTGCCAAGCACCTCCCGCGCAGCACGCACATCCGCCAGCTTGCGACGCAGGGCAGCAGGAAGCCGGCTCGGCGGCGCCGCGTTCGCTGCGATCATCCAGCCCGGGCGGCGCTCGTTCAACTGCGAAGGGAGCATGTGTCCGTCGAGATCCACGGCGTCCGCGCCGTGACATGCGATCAGGCTGCGGCGGGCCGCTTCGTCATCGATTTCCCCCTCCCAGTAGTACATGGACATCTCGTCGAAGAGATCCTGGTAGCTAAAAACCGGCAGCACGCGCCCCAGCGTCTGCTCGAGCGCCCGGTAGGCGGCGGCGCGCCAGGCGGTGGGCGCATCGCCGGTTTCGATCCATCCAAGGTCAAGCTGTCCCATGCTGTCGCAGATGATGGCAATCGCGGGCGGCCCATCGGCCTCGCTGTTGAGCACGGCGATGCGCAGATCGATGATATCGATCGGGTCCAGGATTTCACGCACGGCGGCATCGAACACCGCCTCGATGTGGCGGCGAGCTTCGAACCGCGTACGGGCGCTCGCATCCTGTGCCCGGGACGCGGCCCAGCGTCCGATCACCCGGTGATGCGGCGCCAGCGGCGCGTCGAAGATCGCCGGGACATCGGGTGATAGCGCGACGGCCCTGCCCGCAAGGTCGCCCGCAAGATCACTCGCGAGATCAGCCAAGCGGCGGGAGGCGAAGTCCGGTCGGCGGCTGGAGCGGTTCTCGGAACTCGCCCGCCCCGCCCGGCTTGTCGTCGACGATCCGCGCATGGAGGGCTCGGGCCTGAGCGCTACAGGCTGGCGGGGTGAAACCGGCAGTGTCGCCATCGTCCGTCTCGATCCAGTCCAGGAGGGTTTTGCGCAGCGCTGGCGGGATGGTCGCGCCGCGGCGTCGCGGCGCCGTCGGCACCGGGATCAGCCCTTGGTGCCGACGGCGCGGCGATATTCGGTGACATGCGCGCCGCCCATGATCCCGGCATCGACCGTCTCGGCGTTGAGGATCGCCGGGTAGAGCGTCGCATGATAGGCGCGCAGCGCGGCCGGGTCCTGCGCGAGATGCGGCGGGACGGGCAGGTCGATGCCGTCATAGCGATAGGTTCGGGTGAGATGATCGATCTGCATGACTGTCTCCGGGAGATAGAAGGAGAGATGGAGCGAGGTTTCCGCGCCGTAATTCACCAAAGGCTGGCGGGCTCTTCGGGCTTGGCGTCGGCCGGCGGACTGCCGGAAGCGTGCGCGGTCGCGCCAGCGGCCACCGGTTTCGGCGTCGGTTTCGGTGTCGGTGTCGCCGCCTTGGCCTTCGCGGCCGCGGCAGCGCGAGCGGCTTGCGTCGCCTGGCGCTGCTCTTCCAGTTGGTCGGCGAGCGCCTTGCGACCGGCGATGAGCTGGCCGAGCGCGCCATCCTCGCCGCGCGCAAGTTCGGCATCGATCTCGGCGGCGCTCGCGGTGAGCGAGATCGGCCGGAGTTCGCCGGCGTCAGGCTTGTGGCCGCCTTCGATCATGCGCGGGATGATGGTGAGCGTCACCATGCCCTCGGGCCCGGCGACAAGATCGCAGCCCAGCGAATAGCGGGCGAGCAGCGGGAGCAGGCTGGTTATCAGCATAGGGAGACATCCTTCCGGGAGAGCGAGGGAGCGTTCAGGCGGCGAGGTCCGTGATCGGAACCTCGCTCGCGGGTGCGACTGGGCACGCAGGCGGTGGCCCATATGCGCCGTCGAGGGTCATGGCGCTCGGCAGACGCCCTGCCCACTCGAAGCCGAGTGCGTGGAGCATGCCGGCGATGAGATCGGTCTTCTTCTGGCCCAGCAGTTTCGCGAACGCCTTCTCGCCGATGTGTGCGATCAGCCCGCATTCGCGTGCAATGAACCTGAGTTCGTCCTTCAAGTAGCGTTCGAGGAAAGTCTTATCGACGTGCCAGGCATCGCGGAGATCGACTGCGAAGACCCGCGCCAGGTCGGCGACATGATCGAAACTGGTGACATCCTTCGCATAGGCCGCGCCGATGGCGGATAGCACTGTCGCGGCCTGCGGCTCCGGCAGCTCTAGGATCGCGGCAATCTGCTGGCTGAAATCGAGATCGGGGAAGGACCTACCAACCAGCAGCCCGGCCTGTTGATTGCCACTGAGAAGTGACCCGGGGTTTCCAT
>NZ_JBHLWK010000041.1:0-41428 GCF_042432915.1 Novosphingobium soli | reverse complement strand
ATCCCGAACCGGACTCTTATGTCAGGCGGAAACCACTAGGAACAAGCGATTGCACAAGGACGGCAGCCGCAGTTACGAACAAGTTAATCTGAAGTTCTTTCATTCCCTCTCCCCTCGCCGCATTTTCTTATTCTAAGAATTACTTCTGTTGAGATAGATACTCCTGCAGAAAGTCGAGACGATCATTGCCCCAGAATATTTGATCGTCGACAAACATTAACGGCGCGCCGAAGACTCCCCGCTGATAGGCTAGGCTGCGAGCCTTGCGATATTCATTCTGGCCAAGTGAAGAGTCCACGAAGGCTGTCAACGCCTCTGGATCGAGTCCAGCTTCTGTTGCACAGGCGCGCAGTTCTTCGCGGTCGCTTGGGTCGATTCCCTGCCCCCAGATCAGATTGTAAGCGGCAGCGACGTATGCTTCCGCTTTGCCCTGCTCGCGCGCGTAGAGCGTGGCGCAGTTCCAGTCCTTGCAGGCAAAGCTGGCCGGAAAACGCAAGGGAGCGTCATATTTGTGGGCCCACCGGTTGAGGTCCGCCATCATCACCTTGATTTTCGGAACCACCTCGCGATTGGACGGGCCGTAGTTCCCCGCCGCAATCTTCGCCTCGGGGATATCGATCGGCCAATATTGGAGTTCGCAACCGGCCTTGCGGGCTATTTCCGGGAGCTTCAGCTGCGCGAGGTAACTGAAGGGACTGATGAAGTCGAAATAGAAGTCGATCTTGCGGCTCATCGTGCGGTCCCGAAGCCGACGAGCTTCTCGTAACTGTCCCAGAAGCCGACAATGGCGCCTTCGGTGACAAGGTGGTCGGCATCCTCGGCGCGGCCACCGCCCATCGCGATGAACGAGGTGGCCTGCTGTTCGCCGACAATGGCGTTCTGGACGATTTCCACCGCTTCGCCGTCTTCCATCGAGATCAGGCCGGCCGGACCGATCAGGTTGGTCTGCTTGCGCCGGATTGCCTGCATTTCTGCATCGTCGTCGGCGTAACCGAAGTGGGTCCAGACCAGCTCGAACGCTTCCTGTCCCTTTGGCACGATTTGCCGCACGGCGAGCGTGTTCTGAATCTGCTGGAGGACCAGGTTCGGGAAAACCGCGAGGATAACCAGGGTAATGCCGTCATCGAATTCCTGGCGGCCCTTGAGCAGCGACATGTCCTGAAGCTTGAACTCGGTATCGAAAGTCCTGGAATCGCCATAGGCCTGTTTGTCGGCGGCATCGTCGTTGCTGGCGGCGATGGAATAAAGGAGCGAATGCCGCTTCTCGCTGTCCATCAGTGACTTGCCGGTCTGGGTCGATCGGTAGAGCCCGAACGTATTGTGGAACAGGTGCAGAAGGCTGGCGTGATAGGGATCGCGGGTATTCTCGGCATAGAGCTTCCAGTTGCCGTGAACATATTGCCGCTGATCGCCCAGAACCTTGATCGGCTTGTGCATGATCCGTTTGATATGCTCGACAACCAGCGGGCCGAGGAAATCGTTCAGTGGCACCACGCTTTGAGAAAAGCTGGCGAAGACAAGCCCGCCGACGATCCCGACGCGCAACTGCTTGAGGCCATGCTGTTTCATGTCGAAATCGCCGGGCATTCCGCCCTGGCCCTTGAGACCGCGGCGGAACGGCACCCCGATCAGATTGCCGGCGAGGTCATAGGCCCATTGGTGGTAAACACATTCGAGATTGGGGCGATTGCCGCGCAGTTCGCGGCATACCAGTGCCCCGCGATGAGCGCAGCGATTGACCACGACATGAACGGCGCCATCAGCGGCCCTGGTGACGATGACCGGGGTTTCTCCGATGAAGGTTGATTTGAAATCGCCAGCCTCGGGCACTTCTGCCTCGAGCGCGACGAAGGACCAGGCCTCGCCCTGGAAGATCTTTTCCTGCTCGCGCGCGTGATACTCCGGATCGGTGAAAACCCGGTAGGGAACCCGGCGACCAGTTCCGTTTGCGGTTCTCGAGGTATTTTCGTCTGGCAGAGCTGTGTCGGTCATGATCAAAATCCTGGTCGCGAACTAAATCGGGCGAACCATCATCGTGTCGATGAGGTTGGTATCGAAAACGGCGATCTTCGAACGAAACAAGGGGCGCTCGCCCGACAAGTCGATCTCGTCTATATACTTGCCCGAATTGTAGATTGTTGTGTGTCCGTCAGTACGGGTCATAAGGACCGCATAATTGGTTTGCGTCTTTGCAAGTGCTCCCGTTGTGGAAACCATCCGGGTCGGACCGAGAATATGACGGTAGGCATGCACCGGGAAGATATTGGCTTTGCGCAGTGAAACAATGCGATCCACAAGCATTCCGCGGCTGTCGCAATAGATCGCCGCTGAATCCATGTTTCGCTCGAAGTTCTCGCGCGAGATCACGGTATAAACGCAGTCCGAAACAAAGAGTTCGGGCCACTCTTCCAAGCGATCATCGTCAATGAGTTCGGCGTAGAGCGCGTTGAGCTCGGAAGTGAGCTGCTGCAGCTCATAGCGGGAAGGGGTGTCGAGGAGCATTCAGGCGCTCTCTTTCGGTTGATCGATGCACACCCAGCCGTCTTCGATCGTGACGGGGTATGTCTTGATGGGGATCTGGCAGGGAAAGGCCTTGGCAGCTCCGGTGGCGATGTCGAACGAACCACCGTGAAACGGGCACTCGATAATTGTGCCGTCCTGGTAGCCATCGGTCAGCATGGCATTGCCATGGGTGCAAAGATTGTCGGTGACGAACACTTCGCCATCGACGTTGTAGACTGCAAGCGCAGGCATTTTTTCCTGGTAGACCGCGACCGGTTCACCGTCCTTGACGGAGGCTACTTGGCAAAGGCGCAATTTGTTCGACATGGCGTCTGGCAATTCCAATCTAGGTTATGGACCGGCGATCAAATGGATGATCAGCCGAGGGGAATATCCATTCCGTAGCCCGCGGCTTCGTTGCCGTGACCGAATATATCGCGGGTGTAGTATTCCTGCTGGCTTGGGGCCTTGCGGGCACCCCAGCCGAACTCCCACAGCCAGCCCGACGGGTTGGCGCAGTAGAAGGTCAGCGCCTGGTCGTTTGCATGCTTGCCGAGCTGGAGCGCGACGTCGATCTTGCGCGCCCGCACAATGTCGTGCGCGAGGCCGAGATCGTCGAGGTCGGTATATTCGAACATCAGGTGGTTGATGCGCTTTTCCATCGGGCCAAGCCCGAAAGCGACCGAATGCTGCCGCTCGTTGCAGTGCATGAAGTACGGCTGCGCCACCATCCCGTTGGGCAGCTGCAGGTGATACTCGACCGACCCGCGCAGCCCCAGCAGTCCGTAGAACGCCGCCGCCGCGGGAACATCGTCCTGACGCAGGATGCAATGCCCGATTCCTTCCGATCCGGTCACGAACTTTCCGTACATGGGGCGCCCAGGATGGAAAGGCTTGTGGGTGTCGACTTGCGGCCCGTAAAAAATTTCGGTGGGGTTCCCACCCGGATCAGCCAGCTTGGCAAGACCGAGCACGCGCCGCTCCCGAGCTTCGGCCTCGCTTGCCACCGTCAAGGAGATTCCGGCGGCGGTCAGCTTTGCCACCATGGCGTCGAATTCCACCGGATCGGCAACGCGCCAGCCCAGATAGGCAAGATCGTCGGAGTCGGAGGCATGCAACACGATGCGATGATGCCACTGGTCCATGCGCAGGTAGAGGCGGTCGCCTTCGCCCTCGTCGACAATCTCCATGCCGGCCACTTCGGCAGCATAACTGCGCCATGCATCGAGATTTGTTACGGTCAACCCGAGGTAACCGAGTTCCGTGACTGCTACCATTTGCCTTCTCTCCCAAGACGCGGCCCGCGTCGCGCGGGACCGTCATCACCGAATTGTGTTGTAGTCGGGCTTACCCGACCGACTCGACCTATTTAGTCGATAATTCTCCATGGTGCAATACGTTGCACCGGGAAATTTGTTGGTGTAGGAATGCGCAGCAGAACGTCAAACCAGCGATTCGCCCGTGATGGGCGGCGGCGCGGGGCAGCGTTTGGGAGCACCGCCAAGGTGCCCGGTCATCCAGCGACAGCCGACCGATCCGGCTTTCGCATCTTGGGAGTGGAGCGTTATGGAAGCCGCAGAAAAGCGCGTCGGTCGGATTGCCGATTTGCAAGCGATCAAACGGCGACTGAAGTCGTGGCTCGTGAAAGACCAGGCTAGGGGAATCTTCCAGATCGACCGCGCCGCCTTCACCGATGCCGAGCTGTTCGATATCGAGATGAAGTATATTTTCGAGCGCAACTGGATTTTTCTCGCGCATGAAAGTCAGGTCGCCAAGCCCCACGATTTCCTGACGACCAAGATCGGACGGACGCCCGTCATCATCACTCGGGACAGGACGGGCACTGTCTGCGGATTGGTCAACGCCTGCGCCCACCGCGGCGCCAAGGTCTGCCGCGAAAAGGCCGGCAACAAGAAGAATTTCATGTGCCCCTTCCACGGCTGGACCTACTCGTCTGCAGGGGACCTTCTCGACGTCACCGAAGAAGGGGCGGGGGGTTATGCGCCTGGCTTCGACCGCGCCGATTTCGGACTTCCCAGGATCGCCCGTCTGGAAATTTACCGCGGCTTCATCTTCGGCAGCCTGTCTCCCGATGTCTTGCCACTCGAGGAATATCTGGCCGGCTCGAAGGCGTTCATCGATCTGTTGGTCGACCAGTCTCAGCAAGGCGAAATGGAGGTGCTGCCGGGCGCTACGCGGTACCGCTATCGCGGCAACTGGAAGATGCAGGTGGAAAACGGTCTGGACGGGTATCACGTCGGAACGGTCCACGCCAATTACTTCATGACGGTGATGCGTCGGGTCGAGGGGGCCTCCAAGAACGACACCAAGGCGATCGACTTTTCAAATTTCAACCGGCAGGACGGCGGATCTTTTTCCTTCCATAACGGGCATTCAGTGCTCTGGGCCGACTACGCCAATTTCCGGGATCGGCCGAATTTCGAGGCCCTCGACTGGATCGAGGAAACCCATGGCGAGGAGAAGGCGCTGTGGATGAACAAACGCATCCGGAATCTTCAGCTGTTCCCCAACGTCTTCCTGATGGATCAGACCAGCACCCAGATCAGGATCATCCAGCCGATCTCCGTCGACGAGACCGAAGTCACGACCTATTGCATCGCTCCGGTGGGTGAAAGCGCCTCGGCACGGGCCCTGAGGATCCGGCAATACGAGGACTTCTTCAATGCCAGCGGCATGGCGACGCCGGACGATCTGACCGAATTCAACAACTGTCAGGCCGGGTTTGGTGCCGGCGAAGGCCGGATGAACGACATGTCGCGCGGTGCGACCCGGTGGGAGAAAGACGCCGGTCAATTCGGCGCGGGTCTCGCCGTGGATGCGGTGATGAGCAGCCCGGCGGTGGCCGACGAGGGACTTTATGTCGCAATCCACGACGAATGGATCAGCCGGATGAACACCGCAATCGACCAGGAGACTGCAGAACTTATTGCCAAGGGCGACCTGGAGTTGGCGCGATGACGGCTGCCGATACGCAATGGCTTGCCGTTCACCGTTTTCTTGGCCGCGAGGCAGTAGCGCTCGACGACAAGGACTGGGACACATGGCTGTCGCTCTATGCCGAAGACGCGGAATACTGGGCGCCGGCGTGGGATGACCGCGAGCGCCTGACCGCCGATCCGCAGCGCGAAATCTCGCTGATCTATTATCACAATCGCGGCGGCCTGGAGGATCGGGTTTTCCGCATTCGCACCGGGCGGTCCTCGGCAAGCACGCCCGGGCCGCGCACTTCGCACGTGTTCACGCTGCTATCGACGGAAGAAGGCGATGGCCTGGTGCGGGCGCGCACATCGTGGACGGTGACATCCGTGCTCGATGGGGCGGTAACCGTCTACAGCGGATCGGCCTTCTATGATCTCGAGCCTGCCGGCAGGAGTTATGTGATCAAGCGCAAGAAGACCGTGATCATCAACGACCTCGCGCAGACCATGCTCGATGTCTACAGCATCTGACCCACCCATGGCAGCAACAGCAGGGCGTCCCGTTGTCGGGACCATGATCGGCGATCCTGCGGGAATCGGACCCGAAGTGACGGTCAAGGCCCTCGCGGACGGTTCGGTACACGAGGTGTCGATTCCGGTGCTGCTTGGCTCGGCAGCGGCGGTGGAGCGTGCGCTCGACATGACCGGGGTCAAGGCCCGGGTGCGCCGGATGCGTTCGTTCGAACGGCCGAGCGACGATGTCCGGGTGATCGACGTGATCGACACCGGCGCCTTGCCGGACGGCGTTTTGCCGCTGGGCGAGGATACCGAAGTGGCCGGTCATGCCTCGGCGCAATGGCTGGACGAACTCGATGCGCTGGCCCGGGACGGGTCCTTTGCCGCGACGATCATGGGACCGATCAGCACCGGTTCGCTCAAGATGGCCGGAAAACTTGACAAGGTCATCAGTCCGACCCCTGGCGAAAGCTATCTGGTTTTGCTGACCGGACCCTTGCGGGTCGCGCATCTCACCGATCACATGTCGCTGCGCCAGGTGATCGACGTGATAACCGCCGATCTCGTGGCCAAGGCGATCGGGCAGGTCAACGATGCCATGCGGTCGTGGGGTATCGCCCGTCCGCGGATCGCCGTGGCGGGGCTCAACCCGCACGCCACGGGCGACGAAGACCGGCTTGCGATTGCTCCCGGGGTCGAGCGGGCGCGGGCAGCGGGCATTGCCGTGGAAGGCCCGATTGCGCCCGATTCGGTGTTCCGGCAGTGCATCGAGGGGCGTTACGACATGGTCCTCGCGATGTTCCACGATCAGGGGCACATTGCGGTCAAGACCTGGGGCTTTTCGGGCAACTGTGTGATCATGATGGGGCCGCCCTATCTGCACATGTCGGTTGCGCACGGCACCGCCTATGACATCGTCGGCACCGGACAGGCGGACGCGGCGATGATGCTCAGCGCGATGCGCACCTGCGGCCAGCTTGCATCGGGCCAGGGTTTTTCGGGAGACGCACAATGAATGCCATGGCACCAGTGGGGGCGCCCTCGCTCCCAACGGCGGTGGACTACAAGGTTTACCACGATACGCAGATTTTCGCCTCCGAGCAGCGCAGTGTCTTCAAGGGTCGCACCTGGTGCTACCTTGGGCTTGAGGCCGAGATTCCCAACGCCGGAGATTTTCGCGCGACCCATGTCGGTGAAACGCCGGTGGTGCTCGTGCGCGGGCAGGAAGGCAAGATCCATGCCTGGGTCAACCGGTGCGCGCACAAGGGCGCAACGGTGTGTCGCTCGCTGCGCGGCAACCAGGCCGACGGCGCGTTTGTCTGCGTCTACCATCAATGGGCCTACGATTCGGAAGGCACACTGGTTGGCGTGCCGTTCCGGCGCGGCCTCAAGGGAGTAGGGGGGTACGACAAGGATTTCGATCCAGCCAATCACTCGCTCGAAAAGCTCCGGGTGGAGAGTTACAAAGGCATGGTGTTCGGCACCTTTTCAGCCGAGATCGAGCCGCTTGAAGATTTTCTCGGCCCGGTGATGCGCAAGTACATCGACCGCGTTTTTCACCGCCCGATCAGGGTGCTCGGTTATTCCCGGCAATATATGGCGGGCAACTGGAAGCTCTACTCCGAAAACAGCCGTGACAGCTACCACGGCGCCTTGCTCCACCTGTTCTATCCGACCTTCGGCATTTACCGGCAAAGCCAGGACAGCGCCGGAGAATTGGCCGAGCAGGGTTTTCACAACGTCTTTACCGTCTCCAAGCCCAAGGGCGACATCGATTACGGCTCGTTCGGCGATGAAGCCAATCGCGAAATGCAAGGCGCTGCCAAATTGCAGGACGAAAGCCTGTTGCAGTTCCGGCCCGAGATCGAGGACGATGTCGGCTTGCACATCCAGTCGCTGTTTCCGTCGGTCGTGCTGCAGCAGATCCAGAACACCCTGGCGACACGCCAGATCGTGACTCACGGCGTCGACAAGACCGAATTGGTCTGGACCTATTTCGGCTATGCCGACGACGATGAGGAAACCACGCGTCACCGCCTGCGCAACCTGAACCTCGTCGGTCCTTCCGGACTGATTTCGATGGAGGACGGTGAAGCGGTCGAGCTTTGCCAGCAGGGCACGGTCGGGGCCGAAGGCAAGCACAGTTTCATCGAAATGGGGGGCGACGACGTGCGCGGCTATTACGCGCCGATGGGCATGGACGAAAACGCAGTGCGCGGATTCTGGAAAGGCTATCTGAACCTGATGGGCGATGCACTTGCCGTCAGTGCGGAGGCATCGGCATGAGCATGGTCGATCCTGTTTTGCAAGGCCTCGTGGATTCCCTGAACGCCGCTTACGGACTGTGTCTGGATGACGGCCGGCTTGAGGAGTGGCCCGAGTTCTTCGTGGACGATTGTCTCTATCAGGTGATCGCCCGCGAAAATGTCGATAACGGGCTGCCGGCCGCGGTGATGTATTGCGACAGCAAGGGCATGCTGGTCGATCGGGTGGTAGCGCTGCGCCGAGCCAACGTCTTTCCGGAGCATTTCAGCCGTCACCTGATTTCGCGAGCGGTCTTGACCGGGATCGACGGGGATACCGTGTCGGCCGAAGCAAGTTATGCCTTGCTGCAGACGCGCAACGACGGTGAGACTCGCATCTACAACGCCGGGAAATATGCCGACCGCCTGCTAATCAATGACGGCGTAGCCAAGCTGGTGAGCCGAATGTGCGTCTATGACACACACAGGATCGCGACGCTGCTGGCGACCCCAATCTGACGGCCGACCATCGTCTGGCGTCGAAAAGAAATCTAGAGGAGAAATACCATGAAACTGTTCATCAGCCCCGGCGCATGTTCCCTCGCCCCGCACATTGCCCTGCGCGAAACCGGAGCCGATTTCGAAGCCGTCAAGGTCGATCTGGCCCTGCGCAAGACCGAGGCGGGCGAGGATTTCCTCACCGTCAATCCGTCCGGCAAGGTCCCGGCCCTCACCCTGGACAGCGGCGAGACCCTGACCGAGAACCCCGCCATCCTGCTGTACATTGCCGACCAGAACCCCGCGTCTGGCCTGGCGCCGGCCGAAGGCAGCCTCGATCGTTACCGACTGCTGAGCCGTCTCAGCTTCCTCGGTTCCGAATTCCACAAGGCATTCGTTCCGCTGTTCGCCCCCGGCACTTCCGACGAAGCGAAGGCGGCGGCCGCGGAATCGGTCAAGAACCACCTCGCCGCGCTCGACAAGGAATTGGCCGGGCGGGACCACTATGCCGGCAATGCTTTCAGTGTTGCCGACATCTATCTGTTCGTGATGCTGGGTTGGCCAGCCTATGTCGGTATCGACATGGCCGCCTACCCCTCGCTCGGCGCCTATGCCGGCAAGATCGCGCAGCGTGCCGCCGTGGGTGCCGCGCTCAAGGCCGAAGGCTTGGCGTGAGCCGGACAGTCCGACTTCCGGCATTATGCGATGGAGCTGAATCATTCTCCATTTGCAAATGCGTTCTATTTAGTGCAATAGTAACGAGAAATTGGATGGACGCGAAAGCTGTGTGCATGACCTGGCGCGAACACAGGCAATGCTAGCGTCAAAAAAACAGTTGAAAATCGATTGGGAGAGCCATGACTGCCGTAGCCAACGACATCGCACGCCCGGAGATTGGCAAGTCCATCACGGTTGATGGCAGCGTCACGAACTACCACGATGTGGGCGATGGCGCACCGGTCCTGCTGATTCACGGATCGGGACCCGGGGTGACTGCATGGGCCAATTGGCGGCTCAACATGCCCGAGCTAGCGAAGCGCTTCCGCGTCATCGCGCCCGACATGTTCGGGTTTGGCTATTCGGATTCGAAGGGGCGGATCGAAGATAAGCGGGTGTGGGTCGATCAGGTCGCATCCCTGCTGGATGGCCTCGGGATCGACAAGGTCTCGATGGTCGGCAATTCCTTCGGCGGCGGCATAACCCTGGCGTTCATGATCGCGCATCCCGATCGAGTCGAAAGGGCGGTGCTGATGGGTCCGGCCGGGCTCGATTTCCCGATCACGCCTGCGCTCGACCTGGTCTGGGGCTATCAGCCTTCGCTAGAGGAAATGCGCACCTCGCTCAAGTACCTCGCCTGGGATCACAGCCGGCTGACCGAAGACCTGGTCCAGTCGCGCTATGAAGCGAGTGCGCGTCCCGAAGCGCATGAGCCGTATCACGCGACGTTCGGCGGGGCTGACCGGCAGCGCAACATCGCGATGCTGGCAAGCCGCGAGGAAGACGTGGCGGCGCTAAAGCACGAAACGCTCATCCTGCATGGCCTGTTCGACCAGGTGATTCCGCTGGAATCGACCGTTCGCCTGGCCAGCCTGTTGCCGCGCGCCGACCTGCACGTGTTCGCGGAATGCGGCCACTGGGTTCAGATCGAACGGATGACGAGCTTCAACCGCATGGTGGCCGAATTTTTCGAGAACGGCCTCAAGGCCTGAAGGGACAAGGAGAACTGAAATGGCACTGACCGGTGTACTTCGCCCTGGCTATGTCCAGTTGCGCGTCCTCGATCTGGATGAAGCGATCCAGCACTATCGTGACCGTATCGGCCTCAACCTGGTGAGCGTCGAGGGAGGCAGGGCTTTCTTCCAGGCCTTCGACGAGTTCGATCGCCACAGCATCATTTTGCGCGAAGCCGATTCTGCCGGGCTCGACCGGATGGCCTTCAAGGTCGCCAGGGATGCCGATCTCGACCACTTTGCCGAACGGCTGCTCGACATCGGGGTTCATGTCGACGTGATTGCGGCCGGAGAGGATCCTGGTGTTGGCCGCAAGATCCGCTTCAATACGCCAACCTCCCACGTGTTCGATCTCTATGCCGAGATGGAGCTGTCCGAGAGCGGTCCGGCCGTGCGCAATCCGGACGTCTGGATCGCCGAACCGCGCGGTATGCGCGCGACCAGGTTCGATCACTGCGCCCTCAATGGTGTCGATATTTCGGCGAGCGCAAAGATTTTTGTCGAGGCTCTCGATTTTTCGGTGGCCGAGGAATTGGTGGACGAGACTTCGGGTGTACGCATGGGCATTTTCCTGTCATGCAGCAACAAGGCCCATGACGTGGCGTTCCTCGGCTATCCAGAGGACGGTCGGATTCACCACACCTCGTTTTTTCTCGATTCCTGGCACGATGTTGGCCATGCAGCGGATATCATCAGCCGCTACGACATTTCGCTGGATATCGGCCCGACCCGCCATGGGATCACACGCGGGCAGACGATCTACTTCTTCGACCCCTCGGGCAACCGGAACGAGACGTTCAGCGGCGGCTACACCTACTATCCCGACAATCCGCGCCGGATGTGGCAGGCCGAGAATGCCGGCAAGGCGATCTTCTATTACGAGAAGGCGCTCAACGACCGCTTCATGACGGTGAACACCTGAGCATGAACGGAGTGGCGACAATCCGGTCGGTGGGACACGATCTTGCCGCCAAGGCGGTGCAGGTCGCGGTGGCGAAAGGCGGCGAGGCGGGCTGTCCCCTCGTCGCCGCAGTGGTTGGCGCCACCGGGGAACTGGTCGCCCTGTTGCGCGCCACCGGGGCCCCGTTTCCCTCCTCTCAGATCGCGCAGGACAAGGCCTATACCGCTGCCAGCTTCAAGGTTCCGTCGCCGGACGTCTACAAGATGGTCGCAGGCAATCCCGCGCTAAGCGGAGGTATCGCCGCGAAGCCCGGAATCGCTATGTTCGGCGGCGGACTGCCGATCGCGATCGCCGGCGAAATCGTCGGCGCGATCGGAGTGTCGGGCGGAACCGAAGAACAGGATACGCAGTGCGCAAACGCAGCCCTCATCTCGATCGGGGCGACGCAATATTGAGTGTCCGGCCATCGCGGCACTGAAACAAGACGCTACGGAGAATTGAAGAGCCCATGGCACATGAGAATATCCCGGCTGTTACCGACACCATCCTGAATTTCATCGGGGGCGATTATCGCCGTGGAAGCACCGGCAAGACCTTCGACAATTTCGCTCCTGCGACCGGCCTTCGGATCGGTACTGTCCACGAGGCGAGCGAGGCCGATGTGGCCGATGCGGTTGCCGCGGCCAAGGCGGCGCTCAACGGCCCCTGGGGCAAGATGACCACGGCGGAACGGGTCAAGCTCATCTCCGCGGTCGCCACCGAGATCGAGCGCCGCGCGGACGATTTCCTCGCAGCCGAAGTGGCGGATACCGGCAAGCCGCGCCATGTCGCCTCGCATATCGACATTCCGCGCGGTGCCGCGAACTTCCGGATGTTTGCCGACGTCATCTCCACTACCCCGACCGAATCCTTTGCAACGGCAACGCCCGATGGCGGGCAGGCGCTCAACTACGTGGTGCGCAAGCCCAAGGGTGTGATCGCGGTGATCTGCCCGTGGAACTTTCCCCTGCTGCTGATGACCTGGAAGGTTGGACCTGCCCTGGCTTGCGGCAACACGGTTGTGGTCAAGCCATCCGAAGAGACGCCGCGGACCGCGGCGCTGCTGGGTGAGGTCATGAACGCGGTCGGGATGCCCGAAGGGGTCTACAACGTGGTGCACGGTTTCGGGGCGGGTTCGGCCGGTGAATTTCTGACCTCGAACCCCGACATCGATGCAATCACCTTTACCGGCGAAACCGGCACCGGCCAGGCGATCATGCAGAAGGCCGCGGTCGGGGTGCGCGACATTTCGTTCGAGCTGGGCGGCAAGAATCCAGCCGTGGTGTTTGCCGACGCCGATCTCGACAAGGTGGTCGAAGGATTGTCGCGTTCGGTATTTCTCAACACCGGGCAGGTCTGCCTCGGGACCGAGCGGGTCTATGTCGAACGGCCGGTTTTCGACGAATTCGTGAAGCGGATGACGGTGGCGGCCAAGGCGTTCAAACCAGGTGCAACCGGCGATCCCGCCTACCTTGGCCCGCTGATCAGTGCGGAGCATCAGGAAAAGGTGCTGGGATACTATGCGCGCGCGGTGGCCGAAGGCGCCACTGTCGTCACCGGGGGCGGGGTTCCCGCGCTTTCGGGGGACGAAACGGGCGGCTTCTATGTCGAGCCGACGTTGTGGACAGGCCTGGCGCACGACAGTTCGGTGATGCGCGAAGAAATCTTCGGGCCGTGCTGCGGGGTCATTCCCTTCGATAGCGAAGACGAGGTGATCGGCCTAGCCAACGATACCGACTATGGGCTGTGCGCGACGATCTGGACCGAAAACCTCTCGCGGGCGCACCGCGTGGCCGCCTCGATGCAGGTTGGCGTCTGCTGGGTCAATTGCTGGTTCCTGCGGGATTTGCGCACCGCATTCGGCGGTTCGGGACATTCCGGGATCGGCCGCGAAGGCGGCGTGCACAGTCTCGAATTCTACACCGAAACCGAAAACATCTGCGTGAAGCTCTGAGACCATGACGACTGAAACCACTATCGATCCCACGGCCATCCAGCAGGCGGCCGAGCAATTGAGGGGCGCGGCTGCCAGCGGCAAGCCGGTGGCGCCGATTCGCGATGTCATTTCGGCCGGCGGGGTGGATGCCGCCTACGCCGTGCAGGAAATCAACACCCGGCACGCCCTTGACAGCGGACGGCGCCTTGTCGGCCGCAAGATCGGCCTGACCTCGCTGGCGGTGCAGCGCCAGCTTGGCGTCGATCAGCCCGATTACGGCATGCTGTTTTCCGATATGGACGTGCCCGAGGGAATTCCGATCTCGCTCGATCAGGTCATCCAGCCCAAGGTCGAGGCCGAAATCGCGATCGTGGTCGGCCGGGACCTGCTCTATCCCGATCTCACCACGGCCGAGATGATCCGCGCGGTCGAATATGTCGTACCCGCGATCGAGATCGTCGATAGCCGTGTTGCCAACTGGGACATCCGCATCTGGGACACCGTCGCCGACAACGCCTCGAGCGGGTTGTTCGTGCTGGGGGCGGTGCCGCGCAAGCTCGAAGCGCTCGACCTGCGCGAATGCGGCATGGTGATGGAGGCAAAGGGCGAGCCGATCTCCGTAGGGGCGGGGATTGCCTGCCTCGGCAGCCCGATCACCGCATCGCTGTGGCTGGCGCGGGTCATGGCCCGGGTCGGACGCCCGCTGCTTGAAGGCGACGTGATCCTGTCCGGCGCGCTCGGGCCCATGGCCGGGATCGCGCGCGGCGATGTCGTGGAAGCGAGAATCAATGGCGTCGGAACGGTGCGGGCGGCTTTCGCTGCCGAGGCCGGCTGACGCAGATGAACGGAGAGATCGAAGAATGACCAAGATGAAATGCGCCATCATCGGCTCCGGAAATATTGGTACCGATTTGATGATCAAGCTGCTCAAGGGGTCCGATACCCTTGAACTGGCGGCGGTGGTCGGGATCGACCCGGCCTCGGAAGGCCTCGCCATGGCCCGCGAACGCGGCGTGGCGACAACCCATGAGGGTATTGAAGGGCTGCGCAAGCTGCCGGCCTACCCCGAGATTGGCATCGCGTTCGATGCGACTTCGGCCTACGCCCACAAGGAACACGATGCGGCCCTGCAAGCCGACGGCAAGCTGGTTGTAGACCTGACCCCTGCCGCGATCGGGCCGTTTTTTGTTCCGCCGGTCGGCGGAGTGCTCGACAGCGAAATCCGCAATGTCAACATGGTCACCTGCGGCGGCCAGGCGACCATTCCCATTGTCGCCGCGGTTTCGCGGGTGACCCCGGTCCACTACGCCGAAATCGTCGCGTCGGTGTCCTCGCGTTCTGCCGGGCCCGGCACCCGCGCGAACATCGACGAATTCACCCGGACCACCGCGCAGGCGATCGAGATAGTGGGCGGTGCCGGCCGCGGCCGGGCGATCATCATCCTCAATCCCGCCGAACCGCCGATGATCATGCGTGACACGATCTTCACGCTGACCGATCAGGTGGACGAGGACGCCATCCGCGCCTCGGTCAAGGAAATGGTCGAAACCGTGCAAGCCTATGTGCCCGGCTATCGCCTCAAGCAGGAAGTGCAGTTCGAACGGTTCGGCTCGAACCGGCCGCTGAAGATCCCCGGATACGGCGAATTCGTCGGCCTGAAGACCAGCGTGTTCCTCGAGGTCGAGGGCGCTGGCGACTATCTTCCGAAATATTCCGGCAACCTCGACATCATGACCGCCGCCGCCAAGGCAGCGGGTGAGCGTCTGGCCCAACAACGCCTTGAAAAGGTGGCAGCATGACCTTCAATCCCGAAACCGGAAAGCTCTACATCCAGGACGTCACCCTGCGTGACGGCATGCATGCCATTCTTCACATGTACGGCACCGAAAGTGTCCGCACCATTGCCAAGGCGCTGGACGATGCCGGCGTCGATGCGATCGAGGTGTCGCACGGCGATGGCCTCAACGGCACGTCGTTCAACTACGGGTTCGGTGCGCATACCGACTGGGAGTGGATCGAGGCCGCCGCCGATGTGATCAAGAACGCCGTGCTGACCACATTGCTGGTGCCGGGTATCGGCACGGTCGAGGAACTCCGCCGCGCCTATGCGCTCGGCGTGCGCTCGGTGCGGGTGGCGACCCATTGCACCGAGGCCGACGTCGCCAAGCAGCACATCGGCATTGCCCGCGACCTCGGCATGGATGTCTCGGGTTTCCTGATGATGAGCCACATGATCGATGCCGAGGCGCTGGCGCAGCAGGCCCTGCTGATGGAAAGCTATGGGGCGCATTGCGTCTATGTGACCGACAGCGGCGGCGCGCTCGACATGGACGGGGTGCGCGATCGCCTGCGGGCCTATGACCGCGTCCTCAAGCCGGAAACCCAACGCGGGATCCACGCCCACCACAACCTTTCGCTCGGTGTCGCCAATTCCATCGTCGCTGCCCAGGAAGGCGCGGTGCGGATCGACGCGAGCCTAGCCGGAATGGGGGCAGGGGCTGGCAACGCCCCGCTCGAGGTGTTCGTCGCCGCTGCCGACCGCAAGGGGTGGAACCATGGCTGCGACGTGATGGCCCTGATGGACGCGGCAGAGGACATCATCCGTCCGTTGCAGGACCGCCCGGTGCGCGTGGATCGCGAAACGCTGAGCCTGGGCTATGCCGGGGTCTATTCGAGCTTCCTGCGTCACGCGGAAAAGGCCGCCGAACAGTATGGGCTGGATACGCGCGAAATCCTGATCGAACTGGGCAAGCGCCGGATGGTCGGGGGGCAGGAAGACATGATCGTCGATGTCGCGCTCGATCTTGTTTCCGCACGTGCAGCATAGGCCCAAGGCAATGGACAAACTTGAGCGATACGCCGAAATCCTCGACAGCGCCGCTTTGCACGCGCGTGCCACACCGCAGCTCACCCATACCGATCCCGACCTGAGCGTCGCGGATGCCTACCGGGTCCAGCAGCTGTCGGTCGATCGGCGGCTGGCGCGGGGCGAACGCCGCATCGGGGTCAAGATGGGGCTGACGAGCCGCGCCAAGATGCTGCAGGTCGGGGTCGACGAGGTCGCCTGGGGGCGATTGACCGATGCCATGCTGATCGAGGAGGGCACGGCCATGTCGCGGGCGCGTTTTGTCCATCCGCGGGTCGAGCCGGAAGTCGCCTTTTTGATGAAGGCGCCGCTGGCCGGTAAGGTGACGGCGGCGGCCGCGCTGGCGGCGGTCGAGGCGATTGCCCCGGCCATGGAAATCATCGACAGCCGCTATGAGAACTTCAAGTTCGCGTTGTCCGATGTCATCGCCGACAACACCTCGTCGTCCGGGCTGGTGATCGGCTCCTGGAACGATCCAGCAATGGATTTCTCGAACCTCGGCGTGTACCTCGAAATCGACGGGGAAGTGAAGCAAATCGGCTCGACCGCCGCGATTCTCGGCCACCCACTACGCTCGCTGGTCGCGGCAGCCAGGCTTGTTGCCGAAGCTGGTGAGGAGATTTCGGTCGGGGACATCGTGATGGCGGGCGGGATCACCGCCGCGCCCAATCTGGCACCTGGTCAAACGGTGCGCACGACCGTCCAGGGGCTGGGTTCGGTCATGTTCCAGGTGGAGGCCTGAATGCCGATCATCGAGGTCAACTTGCTCGAAGGGAGGACTCCCGACGACAAGGAGCGGTTGATCCAGGCTTTGACCGCTGCCGCCATCGAAGCGATCGGTGCGCCGCGCGAATCGGTTCGCATCATCCTGCGCGAGATGCCGCCGGGCCATTTCGCGGTGGGTGGAGAGACCTTCGCTGCCAAAGCGGCCGCGAAGGCGGCTGGACAAGGCTAGGACCGTGACCGGCCTCTATCAAATCCGCGTGGTTGGCGGCGGCGAGTTCACCTGCGGCGGGGACGAGCGGGTCCTCCTCGCAATGGAACGTTGTGGTGCCGGCGATATCGGGGTTGGTTGCCGGGGCGGCGGATGCGGAATTTGCCGGGTGAGGGTAGTCGAAGGCGATTACCGGACCGGCAAGATGAGTGCGGCGAAGGTGTCGGATAGCGATCGCCAGGCAGGTTATGCCTTGGCTTGCCGTCTGTTCCCGGCCGAAGATCTGGTCATTGCAGTGGAATAAGGTTGGAAGGAGTTTTAAGATGGCTACTCAACTGAAAAGCGCGGAAAACGAATACGGCATCAAGCCGGAATACGGCCACTTCATTGGCGGTGAATGGGTTTCGGGTGACAGCGGCAAGACGATCGACCTGATCAATCCGGCGACCGGGGCGGTGCTCACCAAGATCCAGGCGGGCAACGCCAAGGACATTCAGCGCGCGGTCGCGGCGGCCAAGGCCGCCTTCCCGAAGTGGTCGGAAAGCTCGCCCGCCGAGCGCCAGGAAATCCTGATCGAGGTCGCCCGTCGGCTCAAGGCGCGCCACCAACATTACGCAACGCTCGAAACTCTGAACAACGGCAAGCCGATCCGCGAATCGATGTACTTTGACATGCCGCAGGCTATAAGCCAATTCGAAGTGTTCGCCGGCGCAGCCTATGGCCTACACGGCCAGACGCTGGACTATCCCGATGCGATCGGCATCGTCCACCGCGAGCCGCTGGGCGTTTGCGCGCAGATCATTCCATGGAACGTCCCGATCCTGATGATGGCCTGCAAGATCGCGCCAGCCCTGGCTTCAGGCAACACGGTGGTGCTCAAGCCCGCGGAAACCGTCTGCCTTTCGGTTATCGAATTCTTCGTCGAAATGGCCGACCTTCTGCCCCCGGGCGTAATCAACGTCGTGACCGGTTACGGCGCCGACGTCGGTGAAGCGCTGGTGACCCACGAGGATGTCCGCAAGGTCGCGTTCACCGGTTCGGTGGCGACGGCTCGCCGGATCATCCAGTATGCTTCCTCGAACATCATTCCCCAGACTCTGGAATTGGGCGGCAAGTCGGCGCACATCGTTTGCGCGGATGCCGATATCGATGCGGCAGTGGAGAGCGCCACGATGTCGACGGTGCTGAACAAGGGTGAGGTCTGCCTGGCCGGTTCGCGGCTGTTCCTGCACCAATCGATCCAGGACGAGTTCCTCGCCAAGTTCAAGGTGGCCCTCGAAGGCATCCGCCAGGGCGATCCTCTGGACTTTGCCACCCAGCTTGGTGCGCAGGCTTCGCAGATGCAGATGGACAAGGTCCAGAGCTATCTTCAGCTGGCTACCGAGGAAGGTGCCACGGTCCTCACCGGAGGCAGTCGCAACGAAAGCCTCGCCGACGGGCATTTCATCAAGCCAACGGTCTTCACCAACGTCAGCAACTCGATGCGTATCGCCCGCGAGGAAATCTTCGGCCCGGTCACCAGCGTGCTGACCTGGAACGACGAAGACGATATGATGGCGCTGGCGAATGATACGACCTATGGCCTGGCCGGTGGCGTCTGGACCAGGGACATCTCCCGCGCGCACCGGATTGCCCGCAAGCTCGAAACCGGAACCGTGTGGGTCAACCGTTACTACAATCTCAAGCCCAACATGCCGCTGGGCGGATACAAGCAGAGCGGTTTCGGCCGTGAATTCAGCCATGAGGTGCTGCACCACTATACGCAGACGAAGTCGGTGGTCATCAATCTGCAGGAAGGTCGCGTGGGGATGTTCGACCAGTAAGGCCGAGCAACCCCGCACAACCGGCTTGAAGAGGAGAGTGGCATTGTCTGCAAGGCTTGAAGGACAGGTTGCGCTGCTGACTGGCGGCGCAACCGGAATTGGTGCGGCGGTGGTCGCCCGCTATATTGAAGAAGGGGCCAGGGTTGGTGTGCTCGTCCGAGACGACGAGCAGGCCCAGCTGGTGCGTTCGCGCCACGGTGACAAGGTCGCCGTGGTCGCGGGCGACGTCCGTTCCTTTGCAGACAATGCCCGGGCCGTCGCCGAGACAGTCGGGGCATTCGGCAAGCTGGATGTCTTTGTCGGCAATGTCGGGATCTGGGATTTCATGGTGCCCCTTGAGCAGCAGGATCCCGAGCTTCTGGAAAAGACATTCGACGAAATCTTTGACGTCAACCTGAAGGGGTATTTCTTCGGTGCGCGCGCCGCGATTCCCGAACTGAGGAAAACCAAAGGCAGCATCGTCTTTACTGCCTCGACGTCGAGCTACTACACTGGCGGCGGCGGGACACTGTATGTCGCATCGAAGCACGCGGTGCTTGGCCTGATCCGGCAGCTGGCCTGGGAACTGACACCCGATATCAGGGTCAATGGCGTCGCGCCGGGCGGCACCCGAACTCCGCTCAGCGGCACCAAGACTGGCGGGTTTTCCGAAACCAAGATGGAGGAGATGCCTGGCCTGGACGGAATGATCGCGGGCATGACGCCACTGGCGCGGATCGCCGAGCCGGACGATCATGCAGGTCTCTACGCGCTTTTGGCTTCGCGTCGCGATTCCGCATACATGACCGGAACGGTTCTGCTCAGCGACGGCGGCGTCGGCATCGGCAAGCGCCCCGACGCCTGATCCGCTGGTTCGGCCAGACGGCAAACACCGCAGGAACGACACCCTGTATCCGAATGTGGAGGATCGAGAACCATGGCCGAAAAATTCGAGTTCAAGGAACTGCTGAACGTGGCGGGTGTGATCGGCGCCGCGCGGTGGAAGCCAACCCATGTGGGACCAACGATTGCTCCGCCGGAACTGGTCGAATTCGGCGGCGATATCACTCGGGATCGGGCCGAACGCATGATGGGGCATGCCGAAGCAGGCGGGCTTGCGATCTATGGCATCGGCCAGCTCAGCTACCAGCGGGCGCCGGTCGACAAGACAGTCGTCTACCCGATCGATGCCTATTACGCGCATGGCCAGTACACCTCGGTGATCGCGACCCTCAACCGGGTTGCTGTGCTGCTGGACAACAAGGCAAAAGTGGATGTTCAGGACATGGTGCGAAAGATGGTTCTGGTCGACAACTGAGCACTGCGCGCCCGGGCCGGCCTCGGTCCGGTTCCGGCGTATCGGACCGAGGCCAGGAACGGATCCGTTCAATCTTCGAACCGCATCCGAAGTCCGGGGTTCAGCGCATCGTGCTCTTGTCGAGAAAGCGATCCGCGGCGATCATTTCCGGCAACACGCCGTGTTGTATAAGCTGGGCTTCGGCGGCGTCGATCATGGCTGGAGGTCCGCACAAATAAGCCTCGGTGCGGGTCAGGCCGGGAAGCCGTGCGATCGGCTCGGTGACCAACCCTCGGCCCCCGGTCCAGTCGCTGCCCGCATCCTCTTCCGAAAGTACCGGAACAAATTCGAAGGGCGCATCCCAGGCCGCGCTAAGCGCTTCGATCTCGTCCAGACAATAGAGGTGTTGGCGGGTCCGGGCCCCGTAGAGCAGGGTTACCGGACGGTTCGCACCCATGGACTGGGCTTGCTGCAAGATCGCCATGATCGGGGCAAGGCCGCTGCCGCCTGCCAGGCACAGCATCGGCGCTGAGCTGTCATTGAGGCGAAATTGACCAAAGGGACCTGAGAGATCAAGCGTCTGGCCAATGCGATCTTCACCGAACAGCCAATCGGTGAAGAGGCCGCCGGGGACGTGCCGGACATGGAATTCGAGCCGCTGTGCCTCTCCTCGTTCGGGGGCGAATGCGAAGGAATAGCTGCGCGGTTCGGCCATGCCCGGTCCCGTGAGGTCGGCATATTGGCCCGGCGAGAACTGCATCGGGCGATCGATTTTGACGACAAGATTGATGATGTCCGGGCAAAGCCGGGACGTGGCAACGATGGTCGCAGTGAAACTTTCCACAGCCTGCTGGCGGGATAAAGGGGCATCAAGTGCGATGACCAGGTCCGAGCGCGGCATCGCCTGGCATGCCAGGCGGTACCCTTGTGAAAGCGCATCGCGTTCGAGAACCAGGGCCGAAGGACTCATACCGATGAGCGCAGGGTTTGACTCACGGTTGGGATTCCCAAGTTGCTGATTTTCTGATTCACCGGAGCGAGCACGAGGAGGCTTGCGATGGCGGCAGCGATAGGTGTTCGATCAGATTTCAATTCGGCAGATTTACGCCGGTTCTCGAGACGATGTGATGATCCCGATCAGGTTCGGCGCGTGCTAGCTCTGGCGGTGATCCTGGACGGCGGGAGCCGAAGTGATGCGGCCAAGATGGCCGGGGTGACGTTGCAGATCGTGAGGGACTGGGTGCTGCGGTTCAACGAAGCCGGCCCCGAAGGGCTGGCAACACGCAAGGCGCCGGGCCCGGCCTCAATCCTGAACGACGAGCAGCGAGCCCGTCTCGCGCAGCAGGTTGAGGCTGGACCGATCCCTGCGGCTCATGGTGTGGTGCGCTGGCGGCTTGTTGATCTGGCGCAATGGATTTGGGACGAGTTCGGCTTGTCGGTCACGCGCTTCACGTTGGGACGGGAGTTGCGGGCGATGGGCTATCGCAAGCTCACCGCTCGGCCCCGCCATCATGGCCAGAAGTCCGATGATATCGCCGATTTTAAAAAACATTCGCAGCCCGCCTGGCGAAAATCAGAAGGGCCCTTCCCAAAGGCACGCCGATAGAGCTGTGGTGGCAAGATGAGGCTCGGATCGGCCAGCAGACCAAGCTCACGCGTCGATGGGCAAGGCGGGGAACCCGGCCATCTGCGCCCAAGGACCAGCGCCGGGCTTCCGCCTGGATCTTTGGCGCGATCTGTCCTGCCGAGGGCAAAGGTGCCGGCATCGTCATGCCCCGTTGCAACAGTGAGGCCATGAGCATGCATCTCGAAGAGATCGCTTTCCACGTTGCGCCGGGAGCGCATGCCGTTCTACTGCTCGATCAAGCCGGATGGCATGGCTCAGCGGAACTGGTCGTGCCCGACAACATCACCCTCTTGCCGCTCCCACCCAGATGTCCCGAGTTGAATCCCGTCGAAAACGTCTGGCAGTTTATGCGCGACAACTGGCTGTCGAACCGCATCTTCTCATCCTACGACGACATCGTCGATCACTGCTGCTTCGCCTGGAACAAGCTCGTCGATCAGCCTTGGCGCATCATGTCCATTGGTCTCCGCCAATGGGCGCATAGGTTCTGATCAATGCACAGTGGTATCAGTTCCCCGATCTTGCCGTCCATCAGTTTGAACCGGCAAGTGCCGCATGAACCGACCTTGCAGTCGTGCGGCATGGCCAGCCCCTCTGCCAGCATCGCTTCAAGCAGCGTTTTGCCTCGTGGGATCTCCAGGATTGCCGGTTCTCCGGCAATACTGACCTTGCTTGATCGCTGCTTCTTGAGAATTGAGAACATTGCATGGGTCGCCTTGCATGGACATGAAGAAATTGTGAAAAAGAAGCGGGATCCCCGTTAAAGGGACCCGCCAAGGTTACATGGGGGCAATCGGAGAGGAAAACCCCCATGCGGGTGGAACCGTCAGTCGGTGGTGGCCCAAGCGGGCCAACCAGTCTGTGCGTTCGCCGCCATCGCTAGTTTGCGCTCGCTTGGCGAAGCGAAATGTAGATCCCAGTCCTTCAACCTCGGCTGCGCGATGAACCGGTGCCAGACGGGCGGGACAAGGCCGCACAGGAAGCAAAGGAACAGCGAAGGCATCTGCGGCGCCTTCGGCTCGGGCTGAAGTTCGTAGAAGGGAATGTGGCCGTCGAGATGGTGGTTGATGTGGTTGGTAATTTCCACGCCTATCGGACGCACGATCATGCCAAGATGGTTCCAGGCGTGGTGTTTCGCGATGGGATCGCCTTCCACGCGCAGCAGGCCATAGTGCTGGAAATAATTGAAGCCTTCGACGAACATCTTGGCAAAGAACATTGCGCCAACAGTAGCGAATCCGGCGATCGGCCCTGCCGCCGCGGCAACCCCCAGGATGATCGCGCCGACCAGCACCAGCTGGAGCCACATGACATTGCGCCAGCTCCACGGCGAATGTCCGAGACGCGACAGGATTTCGCCCTGCTTTTCCCAAGTGTCCTTGTACGAACCCCAGGTCGCCTGGAACACGAAGCTGTATATCGTTTGTCCGCGTAGCGGGGTGTCGCTGTCCTTCGCGGTGTCAAGATGGACGTGGTGGGTGACAATATGAGCAACATCACGGTTGGGATCGCCGTAAAAGGCGCTCAGGCCCTTGGCCACGGCCCGTGGGAACCAATGGCGGCGATGCATCAGCTCGTGCGCCACTGGCAGGGTCGGGACAGCCGACAGCCAGGCCAGGCTGGCGATCGAACCGATCAATTGCCATGCCGAACCATCGGTTCCCCAGATCGGGTTGGTTCCGGTCGCCACCGAATTCGCGAACGCCAGATAGAGTGCAACCATCAAAGGGAATTGCAAGTAAATCGTGCGATATCGGCAACCAGTGCAATCCCGCGCGAGCGCGCCTTGTGATCGCTCGGCAGGACGATATCCAGTAACATCAGCACCGCGAAGGTGGCGATGCCAAGCCAGACGAACGGGCCGCCCAAGCCAGACGAACGGGCCGCCGAGGATGAAACCCGCAACGCCGGTGAGGGTCATGGCGGGGACCAGAAAATAGCGCAGAGCATCCATGGCTTCTCTCCGATTTTGGGCACCTGCCCGCGGATGCGGGGAGCGTCCGATTGTCTTTTGATTGAACGGCGCGACAGACGGGTTCACCCGATGTCGCGCCGGGAATTACTAGAGGTAGATGTTCAGGTTCTTGCTGAGCATCACGTTGTGCTTGAGGATGATCCGGCGCTTGACCAGCTGATAGGCACCGCCAGTCTCGCGCCAGATGTCGATCCGGCTGCCGATCAGCGAATCCTCGTCACGTTCGTTGCGGTTGCGATAGGCGTAGAAGTTCGAGAACACCCTGAACTCATCCGCCTTGTCGGTGTGTTCCACTTCGACATTGGTGACGATGTGGGCGTAGCGCGTGGCCGGATCTTCCGACCATGCCGTGCCCGTTTCCAGGCGCGTGAGGCGTTTTTTGATCTCGTCGAGGCTGTCGTTGTAATAGGCCATCCGTGTCAGGTCGGTGACCTGATCGGTCGTATCGCGGCGATAGCGGGTCTCGATCCCCGGCATGTGATAATGCAGGTCGTCAGCGAGCATTGCTACCCAGCCGACATAGTCTTCATCGTCCAGGCAGCGCGCTTCGCGATAAAGCGTCTGGGTCAGCGCATGGGTCAATTCCAGCGAAGCGGTTGCGCCAGTGCGGGGGCGTTCGAGAGTGGTGGTCTGGTTCATTGTCAAATATCCTCTCAAAGCGCGAACAGGCCGGGAAGGTCGCGCGTTTCGGCCACCCCGGTCAGGCGGGGTTCGGGCCGCGGCGGCATCGCGCCGAGATCGGTGGCCTCCATCATGTCCAGCCACCGCTGGTAGAAGCCGCGCTGGTTGGCGTCGTTGTACTGGCCGCGATAGACGATTCCGGGCAGGGTATCGTGATCGATCTGGCGCCCAATGCCGCAGCGGTAGTGCAGCTTCTCGTGCCGGGTGACGACGCCGCGGTTGACCGTGGTGCAGTTCTCCCAGTTTTCGCCATCGTCCATCTCGAATGTACCGCCGGGGCCGAAAGTCTGCATCACGCCCTTGGTCACTTCGTCCTTGATGTCGTCGGGCATCGCCTTGTTGACGATCACCCAGGTTTTGAGCTCGAACTGCATCGGACCCTTGGGCTGCCATTGCCGGAAGGTTGAAATGCCCGGCAGGAACGAGACGTTCGGGAAAATCGAGGCGGAGGCCACCGAGCCGAAGATCTGCGAGCGCATCGTGCCCAGCCGATCGGCCATCTTCGGGCGGATCTTCTCGTAATATTCCATCACCTTGGGGCGGCCGAGCAGGAACAGGTCGCCCACGCCCTCGGTGCCGAATTCCCAGCCGTGGCCATTGACGCTGGCATGGTAGGAATTATCCATGTCGATCGGCGGGAAGGGCTGGCCGTTGTTCATCGACCGGCAGCCCGAATCGTGGGTCCAGCCCGCGTGGTAGGCATCGCCGATGAAGTTCTCGACCCCGAACTTCCAGTTTGCGCTGATCACCGACTTGATGCAGCCGCCAATCAGTTCGGTGCCGCCTTCCTCGTTGTCGAGCAGCATGTCGAGGTACCAGCGGAAATCGCCGAGCCAGGCGTCGAGGCTGGGGCCGTCCTCGGCAAAGGTGGCGAACACCAGCCCCTTGTAGCTGCCGACCCGGGCGACCTGCCGCAGTCCGTTCTTCTTGCGGTCGATGTCGCCTTCGTCGTAGCAGTATTCCTCGTGCATGCCCTGCAGTTCTCCGGCGGTGTTGAAGGCCCAGCCGTGATAATTGCAGACGAACCGGCGGGTGTTGCCGGCATCCGCGAAGCAGACCTTGTTGCCGCGATGCGGGCAGGAATTGAGGTAGACCTTGATCGAGCCATCGGGCTGACGGGTGACGATCACCGCGTCCTCGCCCATGTGCGTGGTCAGGAAATCGCCGGCCTTGGGCAGCTGGCTTTCATGGGCGACAAACAGCCAGGATCGCGCGAAGATGCGGTACAGTTCCTCCTCGTAGATTTCCGCGTCGCTGAAGATGCGGCGGTCGAGCCAGCCTTCCTTGAGGTCCATGTAACGCGAAAATTCCGGCTCACGGCCGATCCGTTCCAAACGCATGGTCATCGTCTCCCGTTGTATTGATCTAGAAAAATACGTTGACGTTGCTGTCGGGCAGCACCGAATGGTCGAGCGCGATTTCGCGCGCAGCGAGAAGCCAGCTTTCGCCCCCCTTGCGCCAGCGATCCGTGCGTCCGGCGGTGAGCAACCGGGTCTGCCCGTCGATCCGGTTCCGGTGGATCACCACCACCGAATGAACCACCGCTTCGTTCGGCTCGTCCGCGTCCAAAACCTCGACGTTCGAGACCACCCGGCGCACGAAGTTCGGCGGATCCTCAGCCCAGACAAAGCCGGAGCGCAGGCGATCGATCCGCAGCTTCAGCCGGGCGAGATTGTCGTTGAAGACATTCCCCGCGCCGACCGCGATCGGGGCGGAACGATCGGCCCGGAAGCGACGGCTCTTGAGCGCCATATGGTAGGACACGTCCTCGCACAGCAACTCCAGCCACTCCTCGAAGCGCTCGTCGTCGAGCAGCCGCGCCTCATGGAAGAGGCGCTGGGTAAGGGCGGTTACCGTGTCATGCAGGGCGGGTTGGGGGCGTACGTCAAGCATCGACGGCCTCCCGCGATGCCAGCGAATTGAGATTGTAGGCGGGAACGTCGCTCCAGCTCGAGGCCTGCATGTGTTCTTGCCAGCGGCGGTAGAAGTAGCGCTGATTGTGTTCGCTGACCAGGCCGGCGGCAATGTCGCCCGGAAAGCCTTCGCGCGCGCCGGAGCGGCCCAGCGCCATGTTGGTGTAGACATCCATCTGCGAAGTGCGCCAGCCGCGCGACTGTTCGGTGCAGGCGGCAAGGTTGTCGCCATCGTCGTTGTCGAACAGGCCGGCCAGCCCGAAGGTCAGGCACTGGTTGTCGAGGATTGTCGCCTTGATCTCTTCGGGCATGTCGTTTTCGACCATGGCCCAGGTCCATTGCTCGATCTGGCCCGGTCCCTTGGGATGGTAGACCCTGAACCAGTTGAGGCCGGGCAGGAACTGGAGGTTGGGAAAGATCGTGATGTTGATCTGAGAGCCCCACAGCTGTTCGCCGCGGGTCTTGCCGAGCCGCTCGATCGCGGTCGGCCGGTTGGCCTCCAGATAGTCGAGCATCGGCTTCGGATCGGGGTAGAAAGCATAGCCGGACACGCCGTCGAGAAACGTCAGCGCCATGTGGCCGTTGAGCCCGGCTACCGACAGCCCGCCTTCGAGGTTGGCGCTGGAATTGCCGACGCTGAGGCCGGACAGGTCCATCGACTGCACCGCCATCATCGCCCCGGCATGGGCCCAGCCCAGGTGATAGCCATCGCCGCAGACATTTTCGACCGGCAGCTTCCAGTTGGTGTTCAAGACCATCTTCTGGGTTTCGCCAACCAGCGAGGTGCCGCCGGGCAGAGCATCGAGCCAGACGTCGAGATAGAATTTGGCGTCGCCGAGATAGTCTTCGAGCGACGGCGCGGCGGGATCGAAATTGCCGAAGATCAATCCCTTGTATTCGGCGACCTGCGCCACCGGCACGAGCCCGAACTTGCTGCGGTCGAGTTCGCCGAAATAGGCCTCGTTTTCGAGCGGCACGCCTGCCAGCGCGCCATCTGGGGCGAACGACCAGCCGTGGTAGTTGCAGGTGAAGGACCGGGCATTGCCGCGATCGGCGCGGCAGATGCGGTTGCCGCGGTGAGTGCAGGTGTTGAGGAAGGCCTTTACCGAGCCGTCCTTCTGCCGGATGACGATGACGTCGTCTTCGCCCATGTAGGTGCGGAAGAAGTCGTTGGGCTGCGGAATCTGGCTGGTGTGGGCAAGGAACAGCCAGCATCGGCCAAAGACGCGCTCAAGCTCCTGGCGGTAGATGGGCTCGCTGGAATAGATCGAGCGTGATTGGCGGCCTGTGCTCGTATCGACCAGATCTGCAACATCCATATTGGCCTTCTCCTCTCCTCCGTTGGACCTCCCGGCTTGGAGCGGGCGGTTCCACGTAGCCATGGATAAAGCAAAGATCATGCCAAGGTGAAAAATGGCGCAAACATGCTCGATAAGGGGGATCGGCTCACGCTCGATTGCTTTCAGGGATTGTCATTTGCGTCAATTGTTCAGAAAATCGTGGTGCAGGATTGACATTTTGGTAAAAAGGATGGCGATGAAACAGCTTCCCGGCTACGCCGACCTTACCAAACGCTTGCGCTTTTCGCCCGAGCAGGGCCGCATCTAGCGCGACAGCGAACGATGCGTGCTTTTGAGCCAATCGGCGCTGACCACGCTGCGCAGCCAGCTGGTGGTGCAACTCGGACTGGCGCGGGCGCGACGCCTGTTCTGGGACATGGGCTTTGCGGAAGGCGCGAGGTGCGCGGTCGAGGCGAAGGAACTGCGCCCCGATCGCGGGTTTCTCGAAGCCTTTGCGGTTGGGCCCCAGGCCCATGCGCTGACCGGGTTTGGCTGGACCGAGATTGAGACCTTGGACAGCGATTCGGCGAGCGGCCATTTCCACGGCAGCTTTGTCGTCCACGATTCGATCGAGGCCGCGGTCCATCTGGCAACGGATGGCGTCAGCGCCGATTCGGTCTGCTGGTTGCAAACCGGCTTTGCGAGCGGCTTTGCCAGTTCCTTCGCGGGCCAGCCGATCGTCATGCGGGAGATCGAATGCCAGGGGATGGGAGACGGCGCCTGTCTGCTGCACGCCAGGCCGGAAGCGGAATGGCCTGAACTCGACGACGTCGAGAAATCGGTGCCGCCGCAGATGTTGGCGAACTCGCAGGCCGATCGGCACGAATTCGTCCCCGGCGTTTCAGCCGGGTATCACGCCGTCCGGAACATGATTGAACGCGCCGCCGGGACCGATGCCAGCCTACTGTTCCTGGGCGAGACCGGCGTCGGCAAGGAAGTGTTCGCCAAGATGGCGCATCGCGCCAGTCTCCGAAAGGACGCGCCGTTCGTGGCGCTCAACTGTGCCGCCATACCCGAAGGGCTGATCGAGGCGGAACTGTTTGGCGTGGCAAAGGGTGCCTACACGGGCGCGGTGGCAAGCCGCCCGGGACGGTTCGAGCTGGCGCATGGCGGCACACTGTTCCTTGATGAAATCTCGATGCTGTCCCCGCTGGCCCAGAGCAAGGTTCTGCGGGTCATTCAGGAGGGCGAATTCGAGAGAGTCGGCGATACCAGGACCACGAGGGTCGATGTGAGGTTGCTCGCGGCGTCCAACATCGACCTGGAAACGGCAATGGAAGCAGGCCATTTCCGCGCCGATCTATTCTTCCGGCTCGCTACCTTGCCGATCCAGGTTCCTCCCTTGCGTCACCGCCGCGAGGACATTCCCGGCTTGATGGAACATTTCCGCGCGAAGTACGCACGGCGCCATCGGCGTGAGGTCGCCGGCTTCACTGCCAGATCGATCAATGCCCTGCTGATGCACGAATATCCAGGCAATGTCAGGGAACTCGAACGAATGGTCGAACGCGCGGTTTTGCTGGTGAACGATCGCGAGGCGATCGACCTTCGGCACCTCTTCCTCGGCTCGGATCGCATGCGCATCAGGGCCGGCCTGGCCTTGACCAACGATGGACGGGTGTCAGGCGCCGAGGTCGGTAAAGAACAGGATCAGTCAATCAGTCACTTGGTCGGACTGTTGCGGCAGAAAGGGGAAGGGCTGAAAGCCGTTGAGAGCAGGATCGTCGAAGCCGCGCTGGAAGCTGCGCGGGGCAATGTCGCGCAGGCAGCTCGAGACCTAGGCCTGACCCGGCGGCAGCTTGCATCGCGCCTGGAAAAGATCGGACGGTAGCGAGAGCCTTGGCGTCCATCACTTGCAAGGAGTTGTATAATGTGCAATGAAAACCGCTGATTTGGGGATGCGGCGAGCAGCCCGGACGTGGCAAACAGAAAGTGGGGAGAGAACCAAGTGCGCTCGATTGCGATTGTTGGTGCGAATCTGGCCGGTGGGCGCGCAGTCGAAGCCCTGCGGCAGGCGGGGTTCGACGGGCGAATCACCTTGATCGGCGAAGAACCCTGGCGTCCCTATGAACGTCCGCCGCTGTCCAAGGAAGTGCTGTGGGACCCGGCCAACGTCCCGGACAATTTCTTCCTCCAGGACGAGGCCTGGTACGATGACAACCGTATCGACATGCGGCTGGGCACCCGCGCCGAAGCGATCGACCTTGCGGGCGGCGGGGTTCGCCTGTCGGGCGGCGAATTGGTTCAGGCGGACCGGATTCTGCTCGCCACTGGCGGCCATGCCCGCAAGCTCAACCTTGCCGGGTCCAATTGCGCCAACGTCCATTATCTGCGTACGCGCGACGATGCGACCCGCATGGCCCTCGACCTGCGCGAAGGGGCCAGCATCGTGATTGTCGGCATGGGCGTGATCGGCGCCGAAGTCGCCGCCAGTGCGGTGAAACTCGGCTGCAAGGTCACCGTCGTCGAGCCGATGCCGGTGCCGATGGAGCGAGCGCTCGGCCGGCGCTTTGGGCAATGGCTGGGCGAGGAACATCGCAAGCGGGGAGTCGCGACCCATTTCAACTGCGGCGTGACCGGCTTCAGGTTTTCCGACAACCGTGTCAGCGCGGTCGAGGCAGACGATGGCACCGTGATCCCGTGCGATGCCGTGATCGTGGGGGTGGGAATCGTGCCGGCCACCTCGCTGGCCCGCGATGCCGGGATCGAGGTCAACAACGGGATCATCGTCGACCGTCGCTGCCAGACCAGCAACCTGGCGGTTTTCGCGGCGGGCGACGTGGCCGAGCAGGACGGGTTTTTCGGCGGTCGGTTCCGGCAGGAAACCTACCAAAACGCGGCGGACCAGGCGCAGGCGGCTGCTCTGGCGATGCTGGGGCAGGAGGTCTCCTACTGCAAGCCGATGTGGTACTGGAGCGACCAGTTCGATCTCAACATCCAGTTCTGCGGGCAGATTCCGGTGGAAGCCGAGGTGGCGATCCGCGGCGAGATGGACAGCAACGCCTTCGTCGCCTTCTTCCTGGCCGGCGAGGCGATCGAAGGTGTGCTGACAGTCAACCGCGCGCCCGATATGGGGGTGGGAAAACGGCTCGTTGAACGCCGGGCCCGCGCCAGCGCTGCGAGCCTGGCCGACGCCGGTATGTCCTTGCGGGATCTGCTCAAGCAGGCGGGCTGATTAGCCCGCGGCGCGGTCAGCCGATGCCGCCCCCGGCGACGAAAAGTGTCTGGCCTGTGACGTAGGACGCATCGTCGGAGGCGAAAAAGCAGATCGCCGCGGCCAGTTCATCGGGCTCGCCAAAGCGGGCCATCGGCGTATCGCGCAGCGTCTGTTCGAACACCTGGCTGAAGCCCAGGCGATCCGCTTCGGTGGGCGCAGCCGGATTGCGGGGGGTGACCCTGGTCACGTTGACTCCGCCCGGCGCGACGCAGTTGACGCGGATGCCGCTGGCTTCGAGCTCAAGTGAGAGGGCTGCGGTCAGCGCGGCGACCCCGCCCTTTGCGGCGGCATAGGGGACCCGGTTGACGCCGCGTGTCGCAACCGAGCCGATGTTGACGATCGCACCCCGCCCTGCAGTCCGCATGTGGGGCAGAACCGCGTGGCAGCACCACAGTGTCGGCCACAGAGACCGGTTGATTTCCGCGGTGATTTCCTGCGGGGTGTAGTCCCAGTAGGGCTTGGCCCAGATCGTGCCGCCGACGTTGTGAACGGCGACGTCGATTCGCCCGAATCGGTCAATGACCGTCTGATACAGTTCAACAGCGCCTTCGCAGTGTTCCAGGTCCACCGCGACTGCCAGGGCATTGCTGCCTTCCGCCTGGAGCTGTGCGGCCGAAGCCTCGGCCGCCTCCGCTGCGCGGTCGGCGATGACCACGCTGGCGCCTTCCACGGCCAGGCGCCTTGCGGTCGCCAAGCCAATACCTTGCGCTCCACCCGTGACCACGGCCACCTTGTCATGGAATCGATTCAGCAAAGTCACGTCCACATTCTCCCCGTCGTCCGCCCCAGCGAACGAGACCTATTCGATCTTCGGCAATTCCTGCCATTAGCGGCAAGAGCCCGATATTAGGACTTGAAGTGACATAAGGAAAAGCATTACACAATAGCGAACGTCCCGCTCGAGGCGGGCAATTTCCATTGGGAGAGTATGAGTCATGGCCAAACCGTTGTTGAGCGCCGCCGATGTCAAGGGCGCTTGGGCAATCATTCCGACCCCGTCCAAGGATAACGCGTCGGACTGGCGTGCGACCAAGACCGTCGATCTCGATGAAACTGCTCGCGTGGTCAACGGGCTGATCGATGCCGGGATCGACGGCATCCTGAGCATGGGAACGCTGGGCGAAGCCGCGACCATGACCCATGACGAAAAGCTGGATTTCATGCGTGCGCTGATCGACGCGGCGGCCGGTCGGGTTCCGGTTTTCGTCGGCACGACCTGCATCAACACCCGCGATACGGTGGCGCTGACGCGGGAAGCGCTCGCGCTCGGTGCCGACGGCACGATGCTTGGCGTGCCGATGTGGTGCGCGCCTAGCCTCGACGTCGCTGTCCAGTTTTACAAGGACGTTGCCGAAGCCGTGCCGGAAATGAACATCGCGATCTACGCGAACCCGGAAGCCTTCAAATTCGATTTCCCGCGTCCGTTCTGGGCTCAAGTGGCTGAAATTCCGCAGGTCGTGACCGCCAAATATATCGGCGTCGCCAACCTCTTGCCCGATCTGGCCGCGATCCGGGGCCGGATCAAGCTGCTGCCGATCGACTTCGACTATTATGGCGCGGCGCGGATGGATGATTCGGTCGACGCTTTCTGGTCGAGCGGAGCGGTCTGCCACCCGCTGGTGACGACCACCCTGCGCGACCTGGTCGCCCAGGCCCGCGCAAGCGGCGACTGGAGCGCGGCCAAGGCGTTCATGGGCCGCCTCGGCCCGACCGCAGCCCCCTTGTTCCCGAACGGCAGCTTCAAGGAATTCTCGACCTACAATATTGCGCTTGAAAAGGCGCGGATGGACGCCGGTGGCTGGATGAAGGCCGGGCCTGTACGTCCGCCCTACCATCTCTGTCCGGAGCCCTATCTGGCGGGAGCGCGCAAGTCCGGTCAGATGTGGGCCGAACTGGGCAAAGCGCTCGAAGCCGAAGCATTGGGGGCTGCTGCCTAGGAGGATTGCGATGAGCGAAATTGGCTTGACCTGGCCCAAGAACTTCAACGAGGTTCCGAAGGCGGCGTTCACCCGCAAGGATATTTACGCCGAAGAGATGAAGCGCATCTTTTTCGGGCAGGAATGGCACCCGGTCGCGCATGAAAGCGAGTTGCCCAATCCAGGCGATTTCAAGACCTTCCGCTTGGCCGGCGTTCCGCTGCTGATCGCCCGCGACAGGGAAGGCGTCGTGCGGGTGTTTTACAACGCCTGTTCGCATCGCGGCAACCAGCTCGAAACCGCGGTGATGGGGAACAAGACCGAATTCGAATGCCCCTATCACCGCTGGCTGTTCGATGCGAAGGGCGATCTGGTCGGTTGCCCCAACCATCGCGATTTTCTGCCCGGCTTCGACAAGTCCGACTATCCCCTGGCGCAGCCCCGGTTCGACAGTTTCTATGGCCTGATTTTCGTGACCCTTTCGGCTGAAACCGAAACGTTGACGGAGTTCCTCGGCGCGTCGCAGAACACCTTGCGCGAACTTCTCGGCGGGGACGGCAGGCTCAAGCTGCTGGGCTATCAGAAGGTGCGCTACGACAGCAACTGGAAGTCATATACCGACAACGACGGCTACCATGCGCCATTGCTCCACCAGGCATTCAAGATGCTCAATTGGCAAGGCGGCAAGGGACGTCAGTTCACCGCGACGAAACATGGCCACATCTGTTTCGAATCGGCGCTGTCGGTGGTCAGCGGCCCCACAGTGCTCAAGGATGCTTCGCTGATCGCCTTCAAGGGGCAGGACCCTGCGGTCGGCTCGCGCATCGTTTCGCTCTTCCCGACCTTCGTTTCGACTAAGCATCTCGATGTCATCAATTTGCGCTTCGCAACCCCGGTCGATGAAGAGACGGTCGAGGTCCACTACGCCTATTTCGCGCACCAGGACGACGATGAGGACATGGTCCTCCATCGTCTGCGGCAAAGCTCCAACCTGCTGGGACCCTGCGGCCTGATCAGCATGGAGGACGCATCGATCTTCCATCGCATCCATATTGGCAACCATACGCCCGGCAATGCGATTTTCCAGAAGGGCGTGCACGACCAGTCGAAGCTGGAGTCGGAGTTCCTCCAGAACGACGAGAGCGGCAATCTTCCCCGTTGGGAATATTACCGATCGGTGATGGGTTTTGAGAGGGCCGAGGCATGATGCAAACCGACACCACGCTCGAATCCGCGCTCGACGCCCTTTTGATGGCCGATGCAAGCGCGCTCGATAGCAAGGACATGATGGGCTGGCTCGCTAACTATTCCGAGGAAGACGAGGCCTCCTATATCTGCCGTGCCGCCGAAAATTCGGAAAATGGTCTCGCCCTGGGGTTCATGTACGACGATTGCCGATCCCGGCTCGAGGATCGCGTCACTTTCGTGAACGATATCTGGGTCGGTACGTTCCAGGACTATCGCACCCGTCACTTCGTCCAGCGCGTCGCGTATCAACGCGCCGATGCCTCTACTATCTCGATGCGATCGAATTTCTCGCTCTTCATGACGCCCACCGATAGCGGCATCACCCAAGTCCTGGCTGCGGGTCAATATCTTGATACCATCCGTTTGGAAAAAGCCGGTGCGTTGAAGCTGCTGTCCAGACGGGCCGAGCTCGATACGTCCGTTCTGCCCCGGTATCTGGTATATCCGATTTGATATCGGCTGCTGAACATTGCTGAAAGCGCCAGCCATGGTTGGAATTCTCAATGGATAGCAAAGTGCCGATGATCGGCGCCCATGCGCGCCTTGTCGCGCCTGCAGCACTCGACGCGTACAGGGAGCAACCTCGTGGTTTCAGGGGCAATATGGCAGTAGCTATCGTGCGCAGTTTTCCGATCGTCTGCTGGATGAGAGCGCGGACCAGAACGTCAAGATTATGGATGCAGTGGGGGCCAGACCTGCAGTTGTCCGGTGGAATGCCTACACGAGGTGTGGGCCGGTCAGCGTGGTGGGCCATTACGCCTTGGGAACTATCCACTGGCGCTCGGTTCCTGGAAGATTGCTTCGGCGCTGGCCCCGGATGCACCGTGGTCGTCAAGCCTTCCGAGCTGACCCCGCTCAGCACGATGCGCCTGGCCGAGCTGTGCCTCGAGGCGGGCCTGCCCGCGGGCGACCTTAACATCGTCAACGGCTATGGCCATGAAGCGGGCGAGGCGCTCGCCAGCCACCCGGGGTGTCGACAAGATCACCTTCACCGGATCGACCGCTGTCGGCAAGAAGATCGTCGAATATTCGCTGGGCGACATGAAGCGGGTCACGCTCGAGCTTGGCGGCAAGTCGCCGAGAATCGTGTTTGACGATGCCGATCTCGATCAAGTGGGGCTGGGCGCCGTACTGGCGATGTTCTTCAATTCGGGCCAAATCTGCTTCGCGGCCATCCGGCTGTTCGTCCAGGACAGCGTCTACGACAAGGTGGTCGATGCGGCCATTACCGGGCTGACCCACCATGGCATTTCGGTCGACGACATTCACTACGACAAGTTCACAGACAGCAGGGATCAATAGGCCGCGATCGTCAGCATAGGCGACGCGCAAGAAGGGAGACGGGGAATGAAAAGCAAGTTAGTATTGGCATCGGGTTTCTGCATGGCGCTGTTCTGGTCCGGCAGCGCTCATGCCACAGATGGCTTCAATTTCATCGGCTATGGCCCGACGTCGATCGCGATGGGCGGAACCGGCGCGGCCTACGACATCGGCCCGGCCGGCATGATGATCAATCCCGCAACGCTCGCGCTGATGCCGGACGGATGCGACGGCCAGATCGGTGGCGACATCATCACCAGCAATCTCAAGATCCGGAATACCGCAACGGGCGAGGTCGCGCATTCCAACAGCGAGGGCACCAATAACGGGCCCTATTATGCGCCGGAGGTCGCCTTCGTCTGCCGGAAGGGGCGATACACGCTGGGCATCGGCTCCTTCGCGGCAGCCGGCGTTGGAACCCAATATGCCGCGGACAGCTTTCTGTCGCGCACCGTCACCAATACCACCGACACGGGCCTGCGAAACTTCTCTCGCATGCTGACGCTGCGGATTCCGGTTTCAGCCGCCTACCAGGTGACGGACAGGCTTGCGGTCGGCGGCTCGCTGGACGTGGTCTGGACCTCGATGAACGTGGGGCTGCTCCTCGACACATCACAGATCGGGACGCTCGCCGCCCAACAGCGCCTGTCCGGGTCGCTGGTGCCGACCCTGCTCGGCATTCCCCAGCTCTCGGGTGGCTATTTGAACTTCACCAACCACAGCATCGTCGGCGGAGCGGCCGAGGGTTGGGGCATCGGCGGCAAGCTCGGCGCGACCTATCAGGTATCGCGCAGAACGCGGTTGGGCATCGTCTATAGTTTTAAGACCTCGGTCAGCGATCTCACCGGCCACTCGACGCTTACCGCGGTGAGTGCGGTGGCCGGCAACATCCCGCTCAGCGGGAAGGTGCGGGTGCGCGATTTCCAGGGCCCCGCGCAATTCACGGCGGGCGTGTTCCATGAGTTCTCGGACAGGCTCTCCGTGGCGGTCGACTATCAGCGCGTGTTCTGGGGAAGCGCGATGAAGAATGTCTCGGTGGGTTTCAAGGACGACGCTTCGGGCGCCGACATCAATCTGTCCTTTCCGACCAACTACCGGGACACCAATGTGGTCGGCGTGGGTGTGCAATATCGACTGACCCCGCGCTTCGCGGTGCGGGGCGGCTTTCACTATGCGGACGAGCCCACCCCGGGCCACGGGGTGTTGGCGATCATCCCGTCCACACCGACCACCAACATCACGGGCGGCGGTTCCTGGGCGCTCGGCAAGAACAGTGCCCTCGATTTCGCTTTGACCTATGCCTTTCCCAAGAGCGTGTCCAATGACGGGCCTCCCAACACGGCCGCGCCGATCGAAGCGACGCATAGCCAGATCGCGGCCTCGATCGCCTTCCGGAAGCACTTCTGAGAGTCCTCTCTGATTGGGGCTGTTGAAGTCAACTCCTGTCGGCTTTTCCGGTTCATCGCACGGGTCACGCGCTTCTCTTCGCGGTCGGCGCTGTGGCCGCCGCATGATGGGGTCAGGAGAGCAAGGCGTCTCAATCTGTTTCACGACCTTGCGGGGATTGGCGCTGCAGGTTGGGGGCTCTCAACGAGATCACCTCGCCCATCGTCCCCGTGGACGATCCGGATTTCGCCCTCTCGGGCAAAAATTTGTTCTGCGTATGCCTCAGATCCTTCTTTCAGGGTTATGCCGCCAACGCGGCAGGCTCCTTGCCGAAGCGGAACTCGGTGGCATCGGCCCACTTGCGATGCAGGCCCTATATGGCGACGACCATGCGGTTCGGGCTCGAATGGCTGCTGACCCCCCTGCTGGTCTATCAGAACTATCACCTGATCCATCACCTTTATCCGGAGATACCCTTCTACCGGATGCACAAGGCCTATTACCTGCGCTACGATGAGATCAACGCGCAGGACATTCCGCGGCAGACTGCATTTGGGCTGGCACCGGAAAATATCGAATCGCACCGGGCATTCCGGCGGATGAAGGATGCGATAGCGGTTCCTGCCGAGTAGGAACGACTCTAGACAGCGTAGTTTTAAGGCGGCGCTATATCAACTTTGCCGGCCGCATGGTGTTCATAGTCAACAAGCTTCCGATCATGCTGGTAAATCTCGGTGGCGCACCCAGCTCGTCACCGTGGCAATTGTGGCCCGCTCGAGTTTGGCTTGTCCGTAAGCGGAGCCCTGACCCCACCTTGCGGTCGTAGGAAGCAGCGCCGAGTCTCCGCGCCCTGACGGACTGGGGTGCGCTGCTACTATGATGATCACGAGTGATGATCCTGTGAGCAAGGGCGCGCAGCGGTTTGAGGTATTCACGGGCGCGGGCAAGCGACGGGACTGGCCGCCTGAGGTAAAGGCCTCGATTGTCGCCGAGTGTTACGTAGGTGAAGGTGTCAGCGCCGTCGCGCGCCGTCACGGGTTGGATCCGTCGCAAGTCTAGGCCTGGCGACGGGATTTGCGGAAGCAGTTCGAGGCTGACGGTCGTCTTCCGGCAACACCTCGTTCGGAAGCGCCGGTCTTCGTGCCCTGTAGCCGTTCCAGCGCGTCCGACAGGCGCGTATAGGAGCGGGCCGAGCCGTTGACGCCGGTGACGTGGAATAGGTCGTGAGCGGTAAAATAGAAGTCCTGGGAGACGTCCACGCCGGCCTCCAGCTTCGCCACCATGAGGCTCGCGATGTAAAGCAACACCTCTTTGTCGTAGATCGTCGCAACGCCCTTCGCGGTGGCGACGATCTCGATCGAAACCGCGTCGGTCTTGTAGGCGAGCGGCTTGGTCCACTTACCCTTGCCCAACGCAAAGAACGGGAACGCCATCAGCGACCGTTCGCCGCGAACCTCCTTCAACAGCGGGCTATCGAGCGAAAACAGGTCGCCCTGTTGGATAGGCAAGCTCATGTGGTCCGCAGCCCCATCGGGTTCCGGCCGGTTGTCGAAAGCACGAAGATTAGGGCTGCTGCCCGGTGGCGCTCCCCTGTGATGGCCGATTTTACGGTCAAAGTTCGTGCTTTCGATAACCGGACGACGGCGTTGGCATCGCCATTCGTGCTTTCGGAAACCGACGGACGGGACAGCCCCCGCGGCCTTCTCACAAACGATCGATTATGAAGCGGGACCATGTGAGAAAGCGTAGCAGGCGTGCAGCACGTATCAAAACACTTTCTCGATTGAGCTGGCTCGTGATAGGTGCGGACGGTAAGTTTTGAGAATAACCCATGATCTGCCCCCACCGAGTGGCCCGATTGGTTTGTTAGTGGATTAAGCCCATCGCCGCCATATCCGGACGGAGGTGGAGCGAAGCGGAACCGGAGGCCGGATATGGCGGTGTCGCCGTTTCCGGTGCCGGCGGTCGGTAGCCCAGGCTGCTGTGAGGGCGAACGGTGTTGTAATGCCGCCGCCATGCCTCGATCAGCACCTTGGCCTCAGCGAGGCTGTAGAAGATCTCGCCGTTGAGCAGTTCGTCGCGAAGCGACCCATTGAAGCTTTCGTTATAGCCATTCTCCCATGGTGATCCCGGGGTGATATAGAGCGTCTTCACGCCGATCTGCCCCAACCATTTCTGGACGGCGGTCGCGATAAACTCGCTACCATTATCGGATCGTATATGCGCTGGTGGCCCACGCGAGATGAACAGGTCAGCCAGCGCCGCCAGCACATCCTCGTGTTTGAGCTGCCGGGCAACGATGAGTGCCAGGCATTCCCTGCTGGCCTCGTCGATGATCGTCAGAATCCGGAACTTGCGGCCATCGTGCGTGCGCCCTTCGACGAAGTCGTAGGCCCACACATGCCCGGGATACTCAGGCCGCAAGCGGATACATGATCCGTCGTTGAGCCACAGGCGTCCCCGTTTGGGCTGACGCAGCGGGACCTTCAGTCCTTCGCGTCGCCATATCCGCTCGACCCGTTTGTGGTTCACCGTCCACCCCGCATGGCATAGCAACGCCGTCACTCGGCGGTAGCCATAGCGGCCATATTGCTTCGCCAGCGCGACGATGTCCTCCGTGAGCGCCTGTTCGTCATCTGCCCCACGCGGCACCTTGCGCTGTGTCGATCGATGCTGCCCCAGCACCCGGCATATCCGTCGCTCGGACACCCGGATCGGCAAATCTCGTCGCAACTGATCGATGCAGCGCCGCCGCCGCGCGGGGCTCAGAAGTTTCCCTTGGCAGCTTCCTGCAAGATCAGCTTGTCCAACGTCAGATCCGAAATCGCCCGGCGTAGCCGCTGGTTCTCTTTCTCCAGATCCTTCATCCGCCTCGCCTGGTCGGTCTTCAGGCCACCATATTCCTTGCGCCAGCTAATGGGATGGACGGCTCTCCCACCCCGGAGCATCGTTGTGCAACCGGCAGTCGAAGGAGAGGAATGATGACCATCGATGTACTTGGTATTGATCTGGCGAAGAATGTCTTCCAGCTGCATGGCGTTGATCGCAAGGGCAATGCGATTTTCAAACGGCGGGTCATGCGCGACCAACTACTTTCGGTGCTGGCCGGGATTGAGCCCTGCACCGTCGCGATCGAAGCCTGCACAGGAGCATTTTGCTGGGCCCGCCAATTTGAAGAGTTGGGCCACAACGTGAAGATCGTGAGTCCTCAATATGTGAAGCCATTTGTCCGCAGGCAGAAGAACGACGGCAACGATGCCGAGGCGATCTGTACGGCTGTGCGTCAACCCCACATTCCGCTGGTGCCTAAGAAAAGCGTTGAGCAACAGGATATCCAGGCTCTACACCGCGCCCGCCAGCGTCTTGTGAACCACCGAACGGCCCTGGTCAGCCAGATGCGCGGGCTGCTGCTTGATCGTGGCATTGCCTTTGCCAAGTCGATTACCCGGGTGAGACGCATGATTCCGGAGATACTCGCACGCGCCGACTCCGGCCTCTCGACTATGGCCCGTGAGACCATTGCCGAGCTCTGGGATTTCTTCTGCGATCTCGAACGCCGCATCGAGCATTTCGACAAGAAAATCGAAGCCGTCTTCAAATCGAGCGAGCCCTGTCAGCGTGTCGCCAGGATCAAAGGCGTTGGGCCCAAAACGGCAACAGCGATTGTCGCGGCGGTCGGCGATGGTTCGGACTTCAGGAATGGGCGCCACATGGCGGCCTGGCTTGGATTAGTACCGCGCCAGTTCTCGAGCGGTGATAAGGCGGTGCTTATGGGCATCTCTAAACGAGGAAGCCAGCATTTGCGCAGCCTATTGGTTCACGGCGCGCGTGCCGTCGTGAGAACGGCACCCAATAAAAATGATCCCATCAGCCAATGGGCCAACCAGCTTCGGGAGCGACGCGGGTTCAACCGCGCAACGGTTGCCATCGCCAACAAGAATGCACGGATAATCTGGGCCGTGCTTCGAACGGGCGATCAATACCGCGCCGCCGCCTGAAGAACCGAACCAGTTTGCGAGTAGACGGAGAAATGGACTGCACTGATCGAGCCGACGCGCGACGAGCCTGACTATTATCGAGGCCCTTGAGGCCTACCAGCTGTAGAGGTGCGCGTGTGCGGATTTCCCATTTGGGCGCTCTGGACAACCAGCTGACGCCGGATAGATGTTTGCAACTGATCCACGCAGAACGTTTCAATGCCGCTTGCAAAGGGAGAGCCGTCCATAGAGATAGTATGTCTGCTCGCTGACTGCGATCCGGCGGCACGCCTCTGCTGTCGAGGCTCCCTGCGCCAGAACAATCTCAACTTCACGCAGCTTGCCGATAATTTCTTCCGGCTTGTGCTTCTTGCTCGGCATTCATCGTCCCTTTCGTGGTCCAAACTATCATAGTCTCTGGGCCACTCAGCGGGGGGCAGATCAGGTCTTGGAACAGGTGCTTATGGAGCGCCCGATAGCCATCGGCGGTGGCTGGAAAGGTCAGGCGCGCGGCCTCCGCGCCCCGTGCCTGGGTCAGTCTCCGTTCGGCCTCTGTAAGCGTCTTGTCGTCGGTGATTCCGAGCCGATTCCGAAGCGTCTCGGTGCCGGGATACGTGTAGGGATC
>NZ_JBHLWK010000040.1:0-4225 GCF_042432915.1 Novosphingobium soli | reverse complement strand
ACCTGAAGGTCGCAGGTTCAAATCCTGCCCCCGCAACCACCGATACCGACAAACCAGATTTTTCACTGGTTTGTCGGTCTCTGTTAGATCGCCCTCCCGCAACCACCGATACCGACATACCGGACACCCCTGGCGCACCAGCGCCGGGGGTGGTGTCGTTTTTGGCGGATTGCTGCCGCTCAAGCCAATCCAGGATGGTACCGAACTCGCCATGCAGCATGGCGTTGACTTCGCCGCGCCTGGTGCCCGGCGTCAGGACGACGCGCTCGATGAGCCCGCGCAGGGCGTCGGCTGCCTCTTCGCGTTCCTCGGGACAGACCAGCGCGTCTGCTAGCCGCTCGACCTTGCCGCGATAGATCTCGGCGATGTTGGGATGGATATCCGGAACATCAGCCGGGGCGGCAGCGAGACGGGCGCGGATGGCGTCCTCCTGTGCTTCCAGATCGAGGAGGCGGTCGACGAGGGTGCGTGTTCCCTTGCCTTCCTCCACGATGTCCAGAACGCCCTTGATCGCTTTCAGGACCTTGTCGAGTTCAGCGCGATCTGCCGTGTCGGTTGCCCGGCGCTCGCGGTTCAGGCGATTGGTCTCCTCTACGCAGGTGCGAATGGCCCTGGCGGCAACTTCGGGACTCATCATTCGATCGCGGAGGCCATCGAGAACCCGTGCCTCGAGTTTCTCACGAGAAATGCTATGACCATTCGAACAGTTTCTCGTGTCGATATGGTTCGAACATGCAAACCGCCCCTGCCCGCGAAGGGTATAAGACCCGCCGCAGCATCCGCAGTAAACGAGGCCTGAGAGCAGGCTCCTGGGGCGACGGGTGCGGTTCAGCTTATTGTGTGCTGCGCGCGTCGCTTCGATGACGCCGGCATATTGGACCGCTATATCTTCCTGTCTTGCCTTGGCTGCCTGCCACAGTTCCTCATCGACGATCCGTAGATCGGGGACGTCGGTGACGATCCATTCCGATTGCGGATTGATCCGTGACACACGCTTGCCGGTCTGCGGATTCTTGAGATAGCGAAGCCGGTTCCAGACCAGCTTTCCGATATAGAGCTCATTGTTAAGCAGACCGGTTCCACGTTTTGCGTGGCCCCGGATCGTCGTCGATGTCCAAAGTGTGCCGGTCGGAGCGGGTATGCCCGCTTCATTCAAGCGGCGCGCAATCGCCTGAGGGCTAAGTCCGTTGGCGAACTGCCGAAAGACCTGACGCACCACCTCGGCTTCGACGGAATTGATGCTGCGCTCGCCATGGACTGCCTCGCCTTCGCTGGAGAAGCGACGAACAACGTCATAGCCATAACACAGGCCGCCGCCAGACTTGCCTTTCTCGACGCGTCCGCGCAGGCCACGATGAGTCTTCTTCGCAAGGTCCTTGAGGAACAGGGCATTCATGGTGCCCTTAAGGCCGACATGTAGCTCGGACACTTCGCCCTCAGCCAGCGTGACGATCTTCACGCCAGCGAATTGCAGGTGCTTGTAGAGCGTTGCAACGTCGGCCTGATCGCGGGACACGCGATCCAATGCCTCCGCGAGCAGAACATCGAAGCGGCCCATCTGTGCGTCCTGGACGAGAGCCTGAATGCCGGGGCGCAGGATAACGCTGGCACCCGAGATCGCTGCGTCCTTGTAGTTCCCTACGATGTGCCAGCCTTCACGCTTTGCCTGCTCCCGACATATAAGGAACTGATCCTCAATCGAGGCGGCACTCTGCTTGTCGTCGGAATAGCGGGCATAAAGGGCGACGCGGGTCATATCGTTCTCCTCGTGAAGAAATTAACATGATCTTTGTCACCGGCCAAACTGCGCGGCGTGATGGCCAAGGCTTGCTTCCTATCGATTCCGAGTGTGCTTCAATTGTTGTGCCGCTGCACGCGACCATATGTTTCGCCAGCTGCCTGTTATTCCACAATGCCGACGAGGGTGTTGGCGAGTGGAGGCTGGCAATCCTGTCCCGGATGAATCGGGCTAAAAAATGCGCTGCAGACGATGGGAATGGCTTTTATCAGGTTGATTTAACCGCAGGCGACATAGGCCCGTGGCCCCTTGGCTAAGCGCGTCATCTTTTTTGCTGCGCTCGACTGTCCACGCGATAAGATCGACCTGTTGCCGAGCCATTGTTCTGCTATGGGGTGTGAGTAGCTATCGGCTGATCGGAGAAAGGAGGAGTTATGGCTGGCGCAAAGCAGGTGATCGCTCTTCTCGCCGGGCACGTCGAAGGGAATGACGAGCGGGTTTATACGGTCGCGCTGCAGATCGCGGCCGCCGAGGCACGCCAAGGGCACGTCAAGACAGCCGAAACGTTGCGAAAGCTAGTCGATACGGCGCGGACCAGTGCGGGGGGGGGCACTTCCTCCTTACGGCCCCAACTCGCCATCGCAACGCCGTTAGCCAAACCACGCGGCGAACTTGAAGAGTTGGTGCATGTGTCGCACAGCGACACCCGCCTTGCGGATATGACGCTGACCGAGGCGATCCGAGCTCGACTGAGCCGCTTGGTGGTACAGCAGCAAAATCGCGAGCGTTTGCGCGAGTTCGGACAGCATCCGAGCTCAAAACTCTTGTTGGTTGGCCCACCCGGATCGGGCAAGACCTTAACCGCGAGCGCTCTGGCGGGCGAATTGCACTTGCCCCTGTTCACCGTTCGCCTTGAAGGTGTAATTACCCGTTTTCTAGGGGAGAGCGCCGGTAAGCTGCGGCTCATCTTCAATCAGATTGCCCAAATGCGCGGCGTCTATCTCTTCGATGAATTCGACGCGATCGGGGGAAAGCGTGGTGCTGCCAACGAGGTTGGCGAAATGCGTCGAGTTCTCAATTCATTCCTCCAGTTTCTCGAGGAAGCCAATGCAACCGACAGCGTGGTCGTCGCTGCGACGAACCATCCCGAACTTCTGGACAGGGCGCTTGTGCGCCGGTTCGATGAGATCATAGAGTATGGCTTGCCGGATGCGTCAGGCATCAAGGCGATGATGCGCCATCGGCTGGGCCGGATGGCCGGCCGCTCGCTGGGTTGGGAAAAGATTCTCCCCTTGACCGAGGGGCTCAGCCAGGCCGAACTGGCACGCGTCGCAGATGAGGCAACGAAGGAGGCGATCCTTGCCGGTCGCAAGACGGTTGCTACCGATGAGATTTTGGCGGCCCTCAACGCCAGGCGCGCGATGAGAGAAGCGGTCGCCGACATTTTCAACGACAGATAAGATTTTTGCGGCAGATGGGGGATTATGCCGAGCGGTTATAGGCGACAGCATCTACGCATCGATCACTTTGTCGATCTCAAGCCCTACAAACGCCCGAACCGCATGGTTCCCGGGCGCGATCTGGGGAGAGAGACCGAACGCCATGCCGAAAGCCTGAAGCGTGACCTCGCGCAGGCATGGGCCGGCGCCGAGGGCATACTGTCGCTGCGGGACGCCCAGGTTGTGGGCGAACCTGGCCGATATATCGAGTTCGAGACGCTACCGGAGCAACCGCTTCCGGACCTGAACTGGACGAGCAAGGGAATCAGGCTGGCAAGCGTCGCCAGGTCGGACGAGGGGGCAACGATCGGTACGATCTTCGTTCCCGACGCCCAGCAGGAATTCCTCGATATGAAGATCGACGAATATCAGTCCAAGCGCGGAAAATCGGGCCGACCCTCGCACGAGGCGCGTTTCGCGTCAATCGAGCACTTCCGTCTCGCACGACTGGAATCGCTATGGGTCGATGCACGACCGATGCCTGCCGAAGGCGCACCAACGTGGTGGGAATGCTAGTGTTGGCCTGATCGGATCGCCAATTTAGATGCGAAGGCCGCGGCTGTAGATGTGCTCGTCGGAGAAGACAGGCTGCGCTTTGCCGAACGGGAGGTTGTCTTCATCTATGCCGATCGACAGATGCTGGCGAGGATCGTCGCCAGCACGGATGCTGTCGCGGAAATTCGCCTCGGCCGAGACGACGCCAGTTTCTTCACGAGCGGGGAAGGGCGCGATGATCAAAATGGTTGGATCGATGCGACCGTCCAGCGGTTGGTACCGAGCGAGAATGCTGACGGGATCGCTGTCTGTCTACTCGATACAGGCGTCAATCGGGCCCATGCGCTCCTGGCTCCCGTTTTTTCCGCTGACGATCTCCACAGTGTCAATCCAGCTTGGGGTACCGACGACGATCACGGGCATGGCAGCGAGATGTCGGGCCTCGCTTTCTTCGGGGTGTTGATTGCCACTGAGAAGTGACCCGGGAAGGCTA
>NZ_JBHLWK010000004.1:0-9307 GCF_042432915.1 Novosphingobium soli | reverse complement strand
AATGGAAACCCCGGGTCACTTCTCAGTGGCAATCAACAGCCAAGCCTCCTCACAGTCAATAAGAACCTGTCCGGCCTTTCGTCGTTCTTCGTATGGGCTAAGCGTGAAGGTTATGCGGAGAGTAACCCATGTGATGGTCTTCGCTATGATGCTGATAAACGGAAAAACCCTCGTCCACCTTTCAACGTTGAGCAACTGAACAAGATGCTGAAGAGCCCATTGTTCGTTGGCTTCGCCGGGGATGGTCAAGAGCATGAACCGGGCGACCAAAGCACGCGTGATTGGCGTTTTTGGATACCGCTGGTTTGCCTATTTACCGGGGCTCGGATAGGTGAAATCGCCCAATTGCGCGTTGATGACGTCGAATGCCACGAAGGGCATTGGTTTATTCATATCCGGCATTCAGAACGAACCGGTCAGCGAACGAAGAACGGAAAAAGCCGCATTGCGCCGATGCATTCCGTTTTGGAAAAGATCGGTTTTGTCGAGTTTGCGCAGCATCAACAGAAGCGTGCGCTTGAATCAGGGAACCAGAGGCTTTTCCCCGAACTCATGTTGAACGAACGCGAGCAACATGGGCAAGCGTCACGCTTTTGGCGGACATACCTCGCGAGGATCGGCGTCAAAGAAGGCGCAGACGGTCATGGAACACATTCATTTAGGCATGGCATGGCGGATCAACTGCGCCTCGCAGGATACCATGACTCCGAAATAGCAGTTGTTCTAGGTCACCAGCAGGCAAGCGTCACCAGTGGGTATGGAGCTCTCCGGCAGGGGACTGCCGCGCGTTTGTCTGAAATCATCAATTCCGCGAAGTTCGAAGGTGTGGATTTCAGCCACCTTATTGAATGAATAAAAATGTTTTAGAATTGTTCTCATAATTTCAAATACTTATATTTACGACATACCTCGAAATTCCGCTGCTTGCCGATCTCAGAAAGATGCGCTCAATGGGTCACCGAGCCGAAACGGTTAGTGGTGCCCTTAGAGCTCCATACAGAGCAAATTGGTATCGTTTGCGAATGTGTTAGCGGTGAGCCGATGAACGCGCTGCACGGGGCTTTAAATCGCCAAATCGAGCATGATATTTGATGACCATAGGTTCTAGGTGAATTCAACATGCGAAGGTGTGAATTCTAAAAATTAGAGGCCAAGTTGATTTCAACAAGCCTTTTCCCCATGGCCTAAATCCACTCGTAAGGCCGTAAAAGTTGCATGTCATAATACGGATCAAGTTAATTCCCTAGAGATTACAAACCAAATATCACGGATAATAAATTTATAGTACGAAATATATCATATAGTTATATAAATATAAATTAACTTGTCGCCAAGTCCATATAGTAATCTTAATTACATGCCTTTGCGTGCCGAAGTGAATGCGCTATTGGCAGTGATGTAAGGGCGGTCGATACCGATCTATCTGCCAAATTCGGGCGACTAACTTACATCCACCCCATTACGAAAGTGTACCTCGTATACTACAATATAATTATATAACTTATGAAATTACTTATTATGTTAAACTCTCAAACCTCCTATTTAATTCAAGAAGCTGGATATCTAGCTTTCATATTCAAGCCTAATTCCGTTGAATCCACAAACCTTATCTTTTTCCTCGTGGAAGAAAACAAACCTAATAAAGGTCGTAGATCAAAGCCCTCACGCGAATTTACTTTGGCTCTGGGGGTGATGGTAGCGGCGCTTCTCAAACAAGCCTCCGTTAAGATCGACGGATATCTATTCCGTACAATGAACAGAGATTCGTTCATACACAAAGGCTTGACCGATATCCCGTTTGGATACCGCCCATTTAAGGCGGTTGTGGCTGGGTTGAAAGCCAAGGGGTATCTGGAAGTCGTCACCGGCTTCAAAGAGTCCACAAACATCCACGATCAGGGAATTGCCACTCGTTTCCGGGCGACACCAAAGCTCATCACCCTTGCTGAGCAGTACGGCATAAAGCTGTCGGATTGGGCATCACATTTTACGATGCTGCCCAAGCCCAAACTAGTTAGGGAACCCCTCCAACTCCGGGCTGACTCATGGACAGACAAGAACCGGGTAAAGCGCAAGGGAGGTAGGATGGACTATGATCCAGCCGATCAATCTGCCGCCCGGCATGCGAAGCAGGTCCACGATATCAACACCTTCGTAGCGGATCAGGATATCCAGCCTGCCGAGTGTCATTTTGCTTTCACCCGGATATTTGCCCAAGGCGATCATCCTGATTTCCGCTGGAACAAGGGGGCGCGGCTTTATTCCTATGGTTTCGGAAAAGGATATCAAAACATACCTAAGGCGGAGAGACGGACAATCACCATCAACGGTGAGCCCACTGTAGAGGTAGATATTTCTGCGAGCTACCTGACCATCCTGCACACTTTGATGGGCGTACCCCTGCCAGCCGATCCCTATGACATTCCCGGCGTACCACGTAAGGTTACCAAGATATGGGCGACGATCACCTTAGGGCACACTGGCTTCCATAGCCGCTGGCCCGAAGCCGCCAAGCGTCGCTACACCAGCGATCATGAGAACGGACCCGCCGATCTCCAAAAGGACTATCCATTCGGAAAGACGCAAGGGAAAATCCTGGACTCGCTCCAACTGCTGAAAGATTGGCCCAAGAATCCCATCAGTTGGGCAGATTTGCAGTTCCTTGAGAGCAGCGCCGTTGTGGATGCAGTACATCGGCTGGCAATGGACCATAGAGTGGTTGCTCTGCCACTGCATGATGCCCTGATTGTGCCAAGGTCAAAGGCGGCGCTGGCAGAGCAGGTCCTATCAGATTGCTTCCTTCATCATGTCGGAGTGCGGCCCGGTCTCACCGTGAAGGGCGCGAAGGCCTCGCTGGCAGCGTAAATCGCAGGCGGATTATAGCCTTGCACAGCGTATAGACGAAGAAAAGGTAGGTAAGCCTACCTCCCGCACATTTTGGCGCTGTACTGGGCTTAACGGGCAATTTACTCCATAATCTAAATGATTATTCAGGTCGTCTTAGGTCCTGCCGGTCAACAAACCGCTGCAATCTTCACAGAAGGGAAATTTGGGGTTCCATCTGTGAGGGCATAGGGATGGGAAAGGGCGGTTTTTTCTAAGACTTCGTCCTTTCCCGCCCCATAATTAGAACGTCTCGGTGACCTCTACCCGATCGCCGGGGATCGTGTAGGTAATTACCCCATCGGCTGGGTCAGGCCTCAACCTGTCAAGGTGGCCAAGTAACGTGCGCGACACTGGTTATCGCCACGGTCATTGGGCCCGCTTATCGGCAGCGAGTCGCTTCCGCACGGAAGCGTCGAACGCTTCTTGTCCCTTTTCGCCTTTGGAACACACTCCCAAATTCCGCAGGTAACTATCAACACTTTCGTTGTGTTTCTTATAATCTTCCGAGGTTATCTCTATAATGCTTATGACCTCTGGTTCTTCTGCGCCTGATTTCGTTACCGGATCATAATAGAATTTATGGTATCCCACATATCCGCCAAATCTATTTTTTCCGTTTACCTCTCCAGTTAGGCAACGTCCATGAGGTTTTATGTTCCTGAACTGGGCGGCATCAGGATCAATAAAGTCCTTCGTTATATATCGCTTAGTCTCCTCGGTTAGCGGACTGCCGCCAGAACAGCCCGCGCTGAGGAGGGGTACGATCAGGCCAACAGCGATCACCGCGTTATTCCAAGTGCTTGTCATGCGTCCCCCCGTGTAACAGGTCTCGTTCTTACATGATTTTCGGGTAAGATCGAGAGTGGTCGAAAGACTGCGCCATGGAAATTCGGGCGCATGGAAAAGGGTTTGGCGATGATCGCTACAGGGCGCTCGTCACAGCTCTTTTGGATGCTCGGAAGGCGGCAGGACTGACGCAGGCGGAATTCGCACGGGCGCTTGGTCGCCGACAGCAATTCGTGTCGTTGTACGAAACCGGTGAACGACGGTTGGACGTAGTCGAGTTCTGTGATGTGGCTCGCCAACTGGGTCTCGATCCAGCTTCGTTGATAGCTGCCTTGTAACGCCAGCACGGCGCCAAGCCCTGCACTTCGTTCCTAATTTGTTCTATCGTGCCACATGGCAGAGTCGACACCACAAAGCACTACGAACCTAATCGCAGACCTTATTATGTCTGCGCCGGGTTGGGTTCGTGTAGGCATTGCAGAACCATCACGTAGAGTGCGGTTGGAGTCCATTTCCAATCTAGCGGATCACGTTGCGCAAAGCCTATCGCTACACAGGGATGCAGACCGCGATCAGCTATCCTTGCCATTTTCGAAATAAGCGGGGGGTGCCGCTAGCGCTTCCCCCGTATCCGATTAGTCGGTAATATCAGCTCTTGGCCCGACCTCGGGCATTGGGGAATCCCCGCTTGGCGCGACCCGAAGCAGATATTTCTCGATGTCGTCCCAGTCTACCTGCTTCCACTCAACGGCATCTTTGAACCGCATAGAGACAGAATTGTTTCGGGTTCCCATCGCTTTGATTAAAAGGGCTTCAAGATCACCAATGGTTGCGTGAGCATTCTCGGAGACTTCCTCCTTAGTCTGACCAAGTTGAAATACGCCATTTGAGCCTGCGCCTCCTAGCGGCCTAAAACCGAACCAAGAGAAGCGGTCCCATTTCCCGGCATGTTTATCTTCGGTGTGATCCCTTAATCTCTTGCCAAGGCCAGTTCTCGAGAGGCCCACGTAATTTGCACCGTAATCATCATAGAGAATGTAAATTCCCTGTTGATGCCTAAAATCTGCAACTTGGAGTTTTCCTCGGTTCATTCCTACGCGACCGAGGAGGCGGAAGCTGTCTTTATACCCTGCGCCGGGAGCCCACTCTATTTCGTCCGCCTTCCAAAATAGACCATAGCTCGTAATCCGCATTATTACCCCCAATGAATTCGGATACTTGCTTAAACTAAGGGCTTTGACGACATCAACCCTGAAAAAAACTCTTATTGCAGGGCCGAATTGCGATTGCCTTCTATAGTGCCATTCGCTTTTCCACCCTTTGAATCGCCGCCCTAGACACGTGGTATTCCTTCGCCAAAGAACCCAACGAGAGGCCTTCCATCCGCTTTGCCAGGATTTCCTTTTGTGCTGCATCGGACAGCGCTTGCGGGCGTCCTAGAGACTTCCCCTCTGCCTTGGCCCTTGCGAGGCCTGCCTGCGTCCGTTCGATAAGAAGATCGCGCTCAAATTCGGCAACGGCATTGATGACTCCCATCGTCATCCGTCCGGCAGGGCTGGTAAGGTCCACGCCTCCAAGAGCAAGGCAATGGACTTTCACGCCTTCACCTGCCAGCCGATCAACAGTCTGGCGAACGTCGATGGCGTTTCGTCCTAGACGGTCCAACTTGCTGACGATCAAGACGTCATCGGCCTCAAGGCGGTCTACCAGCTTAGCAAAGCCCTTGCGCTCCATAGCGGCAACAGAACCCGAGACCGTTTCGGACACGACCCGCTTAGGTTCGATCTTAAAGCCAGCGGCTTCAATCTCGCGCACCTGATTGTCGGTGGTCTGGTCGGCGGTGCTGACGCGGCAGTAGGCAAAGGTACGGGCCATCGAAGCTCTTCCTGTATCGAATCGGTGTATCTTATTTACAACCTTATCGAAACATTGTGGAGTCTAATATTCGATACACTCGCTGGATATGTATCGAAACCGACCGATTTAAATGCGAAAGCTTCTGTGAGGGGTGAGGTCACCCACGCCGTTCTGTGTGTGCAGACGCAAAGTCATAAGACGAACACGCCCGCCCGGACCGCTTATCCCCTCAGCATGCCGAGGGCAGGAGGCGACGTAATCATTCTGCCTGCGGAGCAAGCTCGTTCAGCAGCGATATCTACAGCAAGAAGGTGACCTCGCCCCCATCTAAGACCATGAGTAGACGGGGCGCAAGGATTTCCGCGCGAGGGTATGCTGTATGGCTGTCCCTTCCCAATCGACGAAGCCGATTGCTTTGAACGCCTGCTCTAAAATAGCTCGCGGAGTAACCCCGCCAAACACCTTGCGGTAGACTTTCGATTTCTCAATTATTGATAAATCCGGGCATCCCATCACATCCGCAAAAAGCAAATACAATTCAGTATCGCTTTTTATTAAGTGACAATTTTTATTCAATTGCTCAATTGCTTTTAAATTTAGTTCGGAAAGATTTGATTGATACGCCGGAGATTTAATATAGCAGAATTTTTGCGTGATGTAAGAGAAGTAGGTGAGGGTCTTGGCGCCATTCATTAGGGAAAGTGCATCGCGAGATGCATCGCTCCGTAGGAAGTCTGGTCCTAAATAGTGACATCCGGTGATGAGGATATTGGACATTTCAACGCCGGAGCTTTGAGACGGGTCCAAAACAAGAGCATTCCGTAGGAGAATTGACATTTCCTCCGCAATGAAATGCATCACACGGTCGGCGACATCAGGCAGCGCCAGTTGCTGAATCTTTGGAACCAAGGACAGGCATTGGCAAAGGGTATATGTCGTCCGAACTCGCAGATCGACAGCGCAAACGTAAAATATGATTTCCAGTAATGCGGAAATACAGTTATAGAAAGCATCTGAACTGTTTTTCGGGCAAGTTTCACCAAAACGAACAATCTTGGTCAAAGCATTCTTTAAATTGGAAAGCACCCAACCGCTTACGACGTTGAGGGCGACGTTATGTCGTCCACATGCTTGCCGTATCTCGTCAGCTCTGGCCCTGAGGGAGCGTGCCTTGTTGGCTATAATGGACGGATCGGACGAAGCTACAATCTGATCTGTAAGCTCATATATTCGAGAAATAACTTCGCCAATTTCAGTTCTGGCTAAGCTTATGGGAGAAATGAATGGGCGGGATAACACAACCGTTTTGCTATCATTTATAAAGAGCTTATATTCCTCTAAATTCCGCGCAATATTTACGACAATTTCATCAACTTCGGATAAAGAGTTTGAAAAAATGTAGAAGTCATCGACATATCTGCGGACCGCATAGTCCCGATTATTCAAGCGTGGTTTGAGCGAGTTTGAAACCTGCCTGTCTATATCTTGGAATATAATCTCTGCAAAAATTCTGGAGATTTCGGGCCCCACGACAATGCCATTGGTTTCACCATAATTGGCCGATTGCATTAATTCGTCAAATCTAGCCTCAAATGAAAAAGATGTTTTGTTTAATTTGCTAAAGTCCTTTCCTTTAATGGCCCAAGATATACTATGGGTGTAAATATTAAAAAAACATCTCGATACATCAATAATTTTTAAGTACTTAAATCGTTTTTCTAGCCTTCGAAATTCGTTAGATTCAACAAATTTTCCCAGCAGGTTGTATTTCGAATAAGAGAAAAACGATGTCATGTGAGAGACGTCGAGTTCTCCGTCTGCTGGATCGATATGGCTGATACCCAGCTTGAAGGTTGTCTCGCCTGCTAGCTCAGCTTCTGAAAAAAGCGGCGTTTCTTGAAACGGTTTTCGAAGCGAAAATTCGCTGGATGCGCAACTCTCCAAAATGGGCTGGGAAAAAGCTTCGTAGAACGATGCCATGCGAAGTTGCGTCGTCGGGTGAATAATACCTAACGCAGTGTTTCTCCGTGAGTCCTTCACGATGCGGTAGCTATACGGTTTCGTTACGTCGGCCCCCAAAAATTGAATACGTTCAATCACCCTCTGCACCGCAGGATCGACGGACTTTTTATTTTTTCCGAAAGCGGCAAATAGTTTATCGTTTGAGAATATGACCGGAACTTCGTATGGGACGGTGTCGGTCAGGATTGCCCGGCTTTTCGCTCTGCGCGAGACTTCCTCAGACATTCCGCCACGCCCTCTTCAGCACACCGATACGTTCAGGTGTCATTCTAACCAAGATTTTTGATGTGAAGCCTTTTGCGAAGCAGATGCTCGCGAGTCTTCGCCGAAACTGAACACTAGTTTGATTTGCCAGAACCTGCCGGAATTCGCTACGTGATGAATTTATTAGAGATCGTAACATTCCGTCGAGCATTTTTAGATTATCAACGTTTGGTTCGGATTTTATTAGTTCGGAGCTTCCCGTTATCTTGTATTTACCGCAAAGGGAATAGTTATAGTATACTCCGGATTTTATTTTATTAGAGCCTTTGTGGTACACGTTCCCGTTACGTCTTATCTTATAGTTGCTGGCGATAAAGCTTATTCGATCAAAAAGAAGATTACTATCCTGATTGCGTGTGTAATCATGGAATGTGAGTAGCATCTTAGTTTGCATTCGTTTAATCTTTTTGGGAGATATTGTTACCGAGACAGAGCGGCTTTTTTTGCCCGCAGAGACGTCGTCCACGGTAAACATATATCCGAGATATTCGAAGGCCTTCGGTGGCCGTTTTGGCTCTTCTGCACGCTGTGGGCCGTCGGTAAAGGGAATGGGGTACGTTTTTGACCTATTGAAGCACATCCCCTTTGGAAGCAGCTTCCTCATTTTAGATAACGTTGCGGTTGCGTCGCCTGTGGTAAAGACGATGATGTCATCGGCGTACCGGAAGTAGCGGTAAACGCCATGTATCCGTCGGACTTCTTCGTCAAAAGGCCGAATAACAATCTCGGCGAGTATAGCGCTCAGACCGGCACCGCGCGGCAGCCCTGTAGGCGTTGCGCAGTGACTATTGAAGTATTGCGACAAATACCCCCGTACTAGGCCGGAGCTGGCGGTGTCGAAAACGAGATTATCGCGGAGAATCGAAGTGGGAATGGACTCGTAAAAAGCAGCGATATCACAGCGAATTACCGTGAAAGGGGTTCTATCAAGCAACGAAGATATCACTCCCCGCACCGCTTTTGTCCGATCCGGGGTTCGCACTCTCAATCGCCGCTTCAGGTGCCTCGCAACAGAGCGTAACACGAGGGCTCGTTCATAATCGTTGTACGAAACGCAGGGCTTCCCACGAAAGCGAGTGCGATGGAAATCAGAAAGGTTTACGCCACCGGCAAGCGCATTGATCGATGCTGCCTCGATGATGTTGTCCCGATCACCTTTAAGATCGACCTTGAATTTTCTCGAATCGCCCGCGCGCACTACTTGCGCAAGCCCTCCGGCGGAGAAAACCGCATGCCCCATTTATCACCTCACTTATCCAGGAAGACGATAGCTCACGAGGGAATGTTGGCAATTGGATATAGGTGATTTTTCAATCACGCCGAGAGCATCACGGAGCAAACAGACTGCTGAGTTATCCCCAGCCTTCTCTTTTCTAAATGTGCTACGTTCTGATGCTACGTCTCTAAGAATTCGATCGGTGTAAATCTTTGATATAAAACGATTTTTCCGTGTTGGTCGGGGAGACAGGATTCGAACCTGCGACATCCTGCT